>JACCUS010000169.1 GCA_013811715.1 Nocardioidaceae bacterium | reverse complement strand
CGCCCTCGTCGAGGACAAATACACCGCCCTCGATTCGACCGGGCAGCCGATCGGACCGCCGTGGGACGCGGTCGACTTCGACGCCGATCCCGAGTGGGGAGTGGGGTACGGCGGCAGACAACTCGCCCGAAGAGCTCTACGAGCACTGGGACGGCGCTGTGGAGCGCTCCCGTGCCGCGATGGCGCGGGTGCTCGCCGTCGGGGGTCTCGACCAGCCGTCGAAGTTCACCACCCACTCCGGCGAGTCGCCCAACCTCCGGCGGGTGCTGGTCGATCTGCACGACTAGTACGCGCGCCACGTCGGCCACGCGGACCTCCTCCGTGAGGCCGTCGATGGTCTGGTGGGAGAGGACCCGCAGCCATAATCACGGCTATGGAGGCGCGATCCCGGCCGAGCAGCTGACCATCGTCCCTGCCAACGAGGCCTCTTGGGACGACCTCGCCGCGATCTTCGGCACCACCGACTACGCGGGCCGGTGCCAGTGCCAGCGGTTCAAGGTCGTCGGCTGGATCTGGCGCGACTCCACCGAGGAGGAGCGGTCCGCGATGCTCCGGGCGCAGACCGCCTGCGGCGACCCGAACGCCGCGACCACCAGCGGGCTGGTCGCCTACGTCGACGACGAGCCGGCGGGCTGGGTCGCGGTCGAGCCACGAACGGCGTACCCCAAGCTGCGCACCTCTCCCGTCCCGTGGAGCGGTCGGGACGAGGACAAGGGCGACGACGGCATCTGGGCGGTGACCTGCTTCGTGGTCCGGAAGGACTACCGGGGCCGCGGCCTCACCTACCCCCTCGCCCGGGCCACGATCGGCTTCGCCCGCGAGCGCGGTTCCCGGGCGCTCGAGGCCTACCCGATGATCACCCACCCGGGCAAGGAGATCACCTGGGGCGAAGGGCACGTGGGGGCCTGTCAGGTCTTCGAGGACGCCGGGTTCGATGAAGTCAGCCGCCCCACCGTCCGGCGGGTGGTCATGCGGATCGCCTTCGAACAAGGAGGCGACGTAGGTTGACGGACCTGACCGACGTGATCACGACGGCGCAGTTTCACGACGCCGTGTCGATCGGCCGGTTTCGTCAAGACCAGTCCGCGAGAGGGCTTATTGATCTTCTTTGCGTCTCGACGCTGCTGGCCGCCGGCACGGGGACACACCCGGAGCCCCTATCACGAAGTTGATGAAGAGACGGGTGGACTGTTGCGGGCCTGGTCGTGAGTTGAACGCGTGACCGCGTCCCGTTGCCGACTGACCAGTCAACCGTTAGTTCAGCTCGTGGCGCGCTTCCACCCAGCGGGCACCGGCTCCTCGTGGAGGACGGTCAGCTCGATGAAGTCCTCGCAGCCGACAATGGGCAGGATCACTCTCGGCGGCACCGGCATGCGCCGCATCCCCTCGGCGGCGGAGATCATCGCCGGCGCGCCGAGGGTAAGCACGTGCCCTCCGTGGAGCATCCGGCAGGACCCGGCAGCCCGGATGTTCTTGAGCCAGTCGACCTTCGGCCCGTAGGTCAAGGCGATTGTGACGACGTCCCCGTGGCGGAAAGCCATGATCGGCGTGCGGAAGACCCTGCCCGACGTCCGACCGACATGCTCGAGCTCGACGAAGGGGCCGTGCCCGGCGAGCCGGACCATGAGGGGGTTGAGGTACTTCTTGTTCAGCTGAGTGACTCCTACTGGCACCGGCATTGGGAAAAGCTCCTTGTGATCGGCATACCAACGGGTTCACGGTATGCCGTGCGTCTGATCAACTCGCCTCGACTGGGCCACAGTGGCCATGTCGGACAGGACGTACGAGCTTCGGTGACCGCTGCTCAGCGGATGCCGGTGTCACAGGGGATGTCGACCTCGGAGTACGCCGCCTTGGTCACGCGGGCGTCCATCAGCTCGCACGACATGCCCGCATCAGCGGTGACGACGTAGTCACCGGGTGCCACCGCGATGCGGTAGACACCGTCGGCGTCCGTCGTAGCTTCCGCGATCACCTTCCCGGCCGCATACGCATCGCCCGGGATCTGTTCGGAAACGGTGACGGTCACCATCGCGGCCGGCTCGTCTTCACAGGGGTCGCCTGCGGTCTCGACCGGGCACTGCGGGCCGAGGTGAACCAGCCCAGTGACTCCCGACTGGGTCTTGGCCGCCGACCCCTCGTCGCCGCAGCCGGTGAGCGCCAGGATCGCGGCGGCAAGAGTAAATGTTCCACCCACACGCATGTTGTTGAGACGTCGACAGGTGACGCGCGGTTCCGTCACGAAGCAGCCTTCTCGGGCCGCCGCATCGGGTGCGATTCCTGGCTGCGGATCGCCGACTCGACGAGGGTTCTGTTCGGGGGGTGATCTCCTACAGGAGGTCGGAGATCAGCCATGACCCGGGACGGTCGCGCGCGAGCCCGCTACGCTCCAGGCGCTCGATACTGGACTTGGTGGGCCTTGCGCATGGCATCCATCGTTTCGTCGATGGTCAGGAGGACCGACGTTTCCAACGAGCTAAGCGCGCCGCCTCCACTGAGCGCCAGCGCAACGTAGAGCGGCATCGTCTCCTCCTCTCGTTCGAAGTTGCGCGAGTCCGGGTGTGCGTCGAAGCCCAACCGACCGGAGCGCCCCTCGATTCACCCCTCACATCGACGGTCCGATCCACTCCGTCAAGCACGTTCGGATATCGACCGCGGCGACCGGCGCCCGGTCATCCCGCGGACGACTGACCTCTTCGGGCAAAGACGAGGGCGCCTCTTGTGTTGGACCGTCGATGGGGCGCATACTCCATCCACAACCGGCCAGCTCCGGGTCCAGCCCAGGCACTTTCAGCTCAGGAGATCCCATGCGATCGATCCGACCACTTCTGGTCGCAGCAGTTGCGACCACGCTCCTTCTCGGCCCTGCCGCTTCCGCCATCTCGACGGCAGGTGACACCGAGGTCACCACTGGCAGCGACGACACGTTCTTCTCCCACAACAAGCAGAACGAGCCGGGGGTCGCCGTGAACCCGGTAGACCCGATGGTCCTCGCAGCGGGGGCCAACGACAACATCGACCTGGAGCGCTGTTACGCGGGGACTGACACCACGTGCCCCTTCACTCCAGGGGTCGGTGTGTCGGGTGTGCAGTTCTCAATCGACGGCGGAGCGACCTGGGTGCAGCCCACCTACACCGGCTACTCGGCGCGGAACGCGAGCTGCCGAACGGACACGCCGGACACGGCTGTCTGCCAGCCCGCCCAAGGCCCGATCGGCACACTGCCGAACTACTTCGAGCACAACCTGGTCTCCAACGGTGACCCCGAGCTCGTCTTCGGCCCGGTGCCCGACGCGAACGGCGACTTCTCCTGGAGCAACGGCCAGCGGCTGTACTACGCCAACATCGCCACGAACTTCCCCGGCCGGCAGGGCTTCAAGGGCTTCGGTGCGATCGCCGTGTCGCGCACCGACGACATCGCCGGTGCGATCGCGGGCGACAACGACGCGTGGATGGACCCCGTCATCGTGACCAAGCAGAACAGCGCGCTCTTCAGCGACAAGGAGCAGCTGTGGGCCGACGACGCTGAGTCCAGCCAGCACTTCGGCAACGCCTACGTGTGCAACGTCGGCTTCCGCGGCGCTGCCGGCAGCGAGCCGGTGCTGTTCAGCCGGTCCACCGACGGCGGTGACACCTGGACGGTGCGCCAGCTCTCGGCCGCCACCAACAACAACCAGACCGGTGGCCGGCAGGGTTGTGCCATCCGCACCGACTCCGAGGGCGTCGTCTACGTGGTATGGGACGGCTACGACGTCCGTAGCGACCGTGAGGTCTTCTACCAGGTCCGCTCCTTCGACGGCGGGCGCACCTTCGAGCGTCCCCGGGTGATCCAGACCCACACCGGGATCGGCCAGTTCGACCCCGCGCAGGGACGGTTCACCATCGACGGCATCGCGGGTGCTCGGACGAACACGTTCCCCAGCTTCGACATCGCCAACGGCGCGCCCACCGGAGCCGACGCGACCGATGAGATCGTGCTCACGTGGTCCGACGACAGCGCCGGTCAGAACCAGGAGAAGGCATACCTGATCAGGTCGACGAACGGCGGTCGTAGCTACGGGCCCAGGGCCGTCGTGTCCGCCACAGGCGATCGAGCCAACCAGCCAGCGGTCGCCATCGCACCGGACGGCGGAGACGTCTACGTCACCTACAACGCCTACCTCGACCCGTGGCGTGACAACACGACCCAGTCACGTCGCATGCTCGGCGTCGTCCACTACGTGCGACCGGACGACACGTGGACTTCGCTGCATCGCGGTGAGGTCGGCGACGCCCGCGGCTCGAGCGCCAACGGGCTCACGGCGGAGTTCCTGGGTGACTACAACTATGCGGTGGCCACCCGCGACTCGGCGACCGCGGTGTGGAACGACTCCCGAGACGCCGCGGTGTGCCCAGCCATCAACGCCTACCGGCAGGCCTTCGTCGACGACGTGGAGAGCGGCCAGGCCGAGCCGATCGTCGCCGACCGGCCGCGCGACCGCAACTCCGCCGGCGTCGTCCCCAACGCGCACTCGAGCGAGATTCGCCCCGGTCCGAACCAGGACTGCCCGCAAGGTACGACGGAGGCGTTCGGCAACACCGACATCTACGGAATCACGGTCGCCGACCCGACACCATAGGGCGAGGCGATCCCGGGTGGGGTCCCCAGGTGTGACCCCACCCGGCAACCCCGTTCGCAGCCCTGGCGGACCCGGGCACGAGGGCGTACAGTCGCACCTCAACCGGAGGAGGTGTGCTATGCCGGCAACCAACCCGTGGACCCGGCGAGAGTTCCTGCGAGCAGCAGCGGCCGTCGGTGTCGGTGCAGCGTTGGCCGCATGTGCAAGCGAGCCGGAGAGTCCAGCAGAGCAGGGCCAGGCGGCTGGAGAAGAACCGAGTCCCACTTTCACCGAGCCTGCGGGCAAGCTGTCGGGCGAACTGACACTGCTCATGTGGAGCCACTTCGTGCCGAGTCACGACGAGTGGTTCGAGAAGTTCGCTGCCGACTGGGGCGGGAAGGTGGGAGTCGACGTACGCGTCGACCACGTCGACGTCACCAACGTGCCGACCCAGATCGCGTCGGAGCTCCAGGCAGGGCAGGGCCACGACGTGATGCAGTACATCGCGACGCTGTCACAGTTCGAGCCCAGCGTCCTCGACCTCGCGGACATCACCGAGGAGGCCAACAACCGCTACGGCCAGCAGCTCCAGATCTGCAAGGACTCCAGCTACAACCCCCACACCGACAAGTACTACGCGTTCGCGCCGGGTTGGGTGCCCGACCCGGGCAACTACCGCAAGAGCCTGTGGGAGCCGGCGGGGTTCCCCGACGGGCCGGTGACGTGGGACGACCTGCTCGAGGCCGGCACCGAGATCAAGAAGAGCCAAGGCGTCCAGCTCGGGCTCGGCATGTCGCAGGAGATCGACTCCAACATGGCTGCCCACGCCCTGCTGTGGTCGTACGGCGCGTCTATCCAAGACGAGAACGAGAACGTCGTCCTCGACTCTCCGGAGACCTTGGAAGCCGTTGAGATGATGGGGAAGATCTACCGGGGCGCGATGACGGACGAGGTGTTCGCCTGGAATGCTGCGAGCAACAACGAGGGCCTCATCGCCGGGAAGCTGAGCTACATCCTCAACTCGATCTCGGCCTACCGGTCGTCACAGGAGGTCAACCCGCGGATCGCCGACGACACCTTCTTCGTCCCTGCGCTCAACGGCTCACAGTCAGGCCTGGCGGCTCAGCACGTGATGTACAACTACATAGTCCCCACATCCGCCAAGAACCCCGACGCGGCCAAGGAGTTCCTGCTCCACTACACGGCCAACTTCGGACTCGCGACGTACCACTCGCAGCTGTACGACTTCCCCTCGTGGCCGAGCCTCGCTCCCAAGCTCGGCGACTGGCTCGCCGACGACCCGTTCGGGTCGAAGCCGTCCGACAAGCTCGCCTTCCTCGGCGACGTCGAGACCTCGGCCGAGTGGAGCGCCAGCATCGGGCACCCAGGGCCCTCCAGCCCGGCGATCGGGGAGGTGCTCGGCACCTACGCCATCCCCAACATGTTCGCCGACGCCGTGCGTGGCAATGCAAGCCCGAAGGAGTCGATACGCACTGCTCACCGCGAAGCTGAGCGGATCTTCGGCAGATGGAGGAACCGCGGCCTCATCGGAGGCGGCTGACCGGTCGCAACCGAGGAGGCTAGGTGTCTGTTGCCGTCGAAGTCAGGAATCTGAAGAAGTCGTACGACGGGGGCCATGTGCACGCCGTGGACGGCGTCGACCTCGCCACCGAGGAGGGCGAGTACCTCGTCCTGCTGGGACCGTCCGGTTGCGGCAAGACGACGTTGTTGCGCACCATCGCCGGCCTCGAGCAGCCGACCGGGGGAGAGGTGCTCATCGGCGGGGCCGTCGTCAACGGTCTGCCGCCACGTGTACGCAAGGTCGCCATGGTGTTCCAGAGCTATGCGCTCTACCCGCACAAGTCCGTGTTCGCCAACATCGTGTTCCCGCTCAAGGCCGAGCGGCTCGACAGGGCCGAGCGCGAGTCCAAGGCACGATGGGCCGCCGACCTGCTCGGTATCGGTGACCTCCTGGACCGCAAACCCCGGCAGCTGTCGGGTGGCGAGCGGCAGCGCGTCGCGCTCGCTCGCGCGATGGTCCGTGACCCCCAGGTCTTCCTCCTCGACGAGCCACTGTCCAACCTCGACGCGATACTGCGCGCGTCCGCTCGTGACGAGCTCAAGCAGTTCCAGGAGCGGCTCCAGACGACGACCATCTACGTCACCCATGACCAAGCCGAGGCGATGGGTCTCGGTGACCGGATCGCGGTGATGGACCACGGCAAGGTGCGACAGCTCGGTCCCCCCGTCGAGGTGTACGACGACCCTGCGGACACCTTCGTCGCGAAGTTCCTGGGGTCACCACCCATGAACCTCGTGCAGCGCGACGGGACCCTCGTGGGGTTCCGACCAGAGCACCTCCTTCCGAGCGACCAGGTCACGGGCGAGAAGGTGACGATGCGGTTCCACGTCGCCCGGGTCGAGCACCTCTCGGGTGATCGGCACGTCTACGGCACCATCGCCGGGTTCGGAGACGACACCAAGGTGATCGCCCGGCTGCCAGCCACCATGACCACCCCGCTGAGCGCAGGGGAGACGTACGACTTCGCGATCGACGTCGACAGGGTCCGCTTCTTCGACGCCGAGACCGGACTTCGCTCCGAGCCCGTGCCACTGGAGGCGCACGGTGGCTGACGTCGACGCAGTCGCCGCCCAGCCGGCCGAGAAGGCCAGCGGCCGCCGGCGGCTGTCGGACCGGGAGGGGGCCTTGTCCTGGTTGTTCCTCGCTCCCACGATCGTCTACGTCGTCGCCCTCGTCGCAGTGCCGTTCCTGCTCTCCATCGCGCTTGCCTTCAGCGACGTCACTGCCGGCGACCCGTCGTACGACTGGACCGGCCTCGAGAACTTCCAGCGGGTCTTCGACGACCCGGTGTTCTGGCGCTCACTACGGAACACCTTCGTGTTCACGGTCGTCTCGATGGTGCTCATCGTGATCCTCGGCAAGGTCCTCGCCAACATCTTGGTGGCGGACTTCCGCGGCAAGTGGCTGGTCCGCTTCCTCGTCCTGCTCCCCTGGACGACGCCGGTCGCGCTGTCGACCGTCACGTGGCTGTGGCTGCTCCACTCGATCTACAGCCCCATCGACTGGGTGCTGCGTCAGATGGGCCTGATCGAGGAGAACGTCTACTGGCTCGGTCGTCCGACGCTGGCGATCGTCTCGGTGATCGTGGTGCACGTCTGGCGGCTCGTCCCGCTCGCGGCCGTCATCATGATGGTCGGCCTGCTGTCGATCCCGACAGACATCCAAGAAGCCGCGAAGATCGACGGTGCCGGCTATTGGCGAAGGATGTTCGAGGTGACCATCCCGCTGACCTTCCCGCTGATCGCCGTGGCAGCCTTGTTCGGGGCGATCTTCACGTTCACCGACATGGCCGTCGTGTACATCCTCACTCGCGGGGGCCCGACCAACTCGACCCAGGTCTTGGCGAGCTGGTCGTTCATCCGCGGCATCGCCGGCGGCGATGTCGGGCAAGGAGCGGCGATCGCGCTGTTCCTGTTCCCGCTCCTCCTCGTGGCAGCGGTGCTCATCCTGCGTGCCGTGCGACGGATGGAGACCTTCTGATGGCCGGCGGCGTCGACACCGGTGTGCTGGATCCGCGCGCTGCCGAGCAGCTCCGCCGGCACCACGTACGTCGACACGTCCTGGCGAGGGTCGGCGTGTATGTCGCCGCCATCCTTGCCGCACTGGCGTGTGCCGGACCGTTCATCTGGAGCGCGATAACGGCCTCGAAGCTGAACGAGGATCTCTACGACCCGGTCAACAACCCCTTCGTCTTCAACGATCCGCCGACCTTGGATCACATCGTCTTCCTCTTCACCGAGACGACGTTTCCGACGTTCGCGTGGAACACGCTCTGGGTGGGCTTCCTCGTTGTCGCGATCACGTTGGCCCTCGGCCTCCCTGCGGCGTACTCCATCGCCCGCCTCACCAGGAGCTGGTCCGGGGCCATGGGCATCTTGATCTTCTTCGTCTACCTCATCCCGCCCAGTCTGCTCTTCCTCTCGTTGTCCCGGCTCGTCGTCTCGCTGGGGCTGCAGGACTCGACCTGGTCGCTCGTCCTCATCTACCCGACCATCACGCTGCCGGTGTCCACGTGGCTGCTGATCGGATTCCTCAAGGCGCTCCCGAAGGACATCGAGGAGCAAGCCATGGTCGACGGCTACAGCCGGGTAGGAGCCTTCGCGCGGATCGTCGTACCGCTGCTCTTCCCCGGCATCGTCGCTGTGGTCGTCTTCGCGTTCACGTTGACCGCCAGCGAGTTCATCTACGCGTTGGCGTTCATCGCTCCGACCGACGAGAAGGTCGTGAGCACGGGTGTGCCGACGGAGCTCATCCGCGGCGATGTCTTCTTCTGGCAGTCGCTGCAGGCGGCGAACGTCATCATCGCCGTCCCGATCGCGTTCGTGTTCAACGTGTTCTTGGCCCGGTTCATCTCGGGGTTCACGATGGGTGCCGTCAAGGGTTGAGTCGGGACGGCGATCTGGTAGTCGCCCTGCACCCCAGGGGTTGACGCGTGCTGGGAGTATCACTGTTGTGAGGGTCACGTTCTTCGTCCTGATGACCCTGTTGACCGTGCTCGCCTTTGGCGCCGTCATCAGGCGTCTGCTGGGAGTGCGGGTGGGACCCATCCGGACAGTGCTGGCCGGTTTTCTGGCTCTGCTCATCGCCGGGCCGCTGCTCAACGCGATGCTGCCCGACGGGTCGGAGGCAGACATCGGCACCGCCTTGATGTACGGGGCGCTGGCGGTCTGCGCCGCCAGCGTGATCGCCATGGTCTGCCTCGTGATCGCCGAGGTGATCGTGCCCGACGGGTCGCTGCCCGGCCCGGTGGAGCTCTGGCGGAGCTGGCGCTCCCGGCTGGCGCGAACGCGGCGGTACACGCAGGTCCTGCGGATCGCGCTGCGGCACGGGCTCGGCCGGTTCTTCCGGGGACAGCGACACGGCGGTCTGGAGTCGTCGACCGCTCGCCGGGAGCTGGCCCGTTCCCTGCGGCGAGCCCTGGATGAGGGCGGCGTCACGTTCGTGAAGCTCGGTCAGCAGCTCTCCACCCGCAGGGATCTCGTGCCGATCGAGTTCGCCGAGGAGCTGGTCGGACTTCAGGACCAGGCGTCACCCCTGCCGTGGCAACCGGTGGAGGCGCTGATCGAGCACGAGCTGGGTCGGCCACTGGGCGAGCTGTTCGCCGAGATCGATCCTCACCCGCTCGCGGCGGCCTCGGTGGCGCAAGTCCACACGGCCCGGCTGCCCGGCGGTGAGGAGGTCGTCGTCAAGGTCCAACGGCCAGGAGTCGCCGAGGTCGTGGAACGTGACCTCGACATCTTGTCTCGACTCGCCCGCACGCTGGAGGCTCGCACGTCCTGGGGGCGGTCGCTGGGCTTGCGGAGCCTTGCCTCGGGGTTCGCCGAGGCGCTCCGCGAGGAGCTGGACTTCACGATCGAGCGGGACAACATGCGCACCGTCGCCACCGCGCTCAAAGCATCGTCCTCCGGTGCCGTCCTGGTGCCGTCGCCGTACACCCGCCTGTGCACTCGGCGGGTGTTGGTCATGCAGCGCCTGCACGGCACACCCCTTGGGTCCGCCGAAGCGGCACTGCGCCGACTGGGGACCGCCCGACGCCGGGAGCTTGCGACCACCCTCCTGGAGACGGTGCTCGACCAGATCCTCGTGCACGGCGTCTTCCACGTCGACCTGCACCCAGGCAATGTGTTGATCCAAGAGGACGGCGTGGTCGGACTGCTGGACCTGGGGTCGGTGGGTCGCTTGGGCAGCACCACGCGGATGGCGATCGGGAGGCTGCTGGTCGCGCTGGAGCGGGGTGACTCCTTGGCCGCCTGCGACGCACTTCTCGAGCTCGTCGATCGGCCCGACGAGATCGACGAGAGAAACCTGGAGCGTGCGGTGGGTGCCCTGGTCGTGCGCTACGCCTCCGGTGGCGCTGTCTCGGGGACGACGGCGTTCGCCGCCTTGTTCCGCCTGGTCACCTCATACCGGCTCGGCATACCACCCGAGGTGGCCGCGGTCTTCCGCGGCCTGGCCACGCTGGAGGGGACCCTGGCGACCATCGATCCCGACTTCGACCTCCTCGCGCAGGCGCGCGACTCCGGCCGTGACCGGGTCGGCCATGCGATGCAACCGAGCCGCCTCCGGCACTCCCTCGAGGAGGAAGTGATGTCGCTGCTGCCGGTGCTGCGCCGACTGCCACGTCGAGTCGACCGGGTAGCCGATGCGGTCGAGCACGGCCGTATGACGGTCAACGTCCGCCTCTTCGCCCATCCAGCCGACCGTAGGGTAGTGACCGATCTGCTGCACCAGGCGCTGCTCACGGTCCTGGGGGCCGCAGCCGGAGTGATGGCTGTGCTGTTGCTGGGCAACCGAGGCGGACCACAGGTGACTGCATCGCTCGGGCTGTTCACGCTGTTCGGCTACGGGCTGCTCATCATCGCGGTGGTCCTGGTGCTGCGCGTGCTCGTCATCATCTTCCGCCGAGTCCAGACCTGATGGGGCCTACCCGGGACGTTTCCTTGTCAGTGCCCCCGTGAATTCGGAGGTCGTCGGCGGATCATCCCCGACTTTCGATGCGTGACAGAAATCGGCGGGTCCGCTGATGCTCCGAGCGGTCGAAGACCTCGTCGGGCGGGCCTTGTTCGATGACGTGCCCGTCGTCCATGAAGACGACCCAGTCTGCGGCCTCGCGGGCGAACCGCAT
>JACCUS010000334.1 GCA_013811715.1 Nocardioidaceae bacterium | reverse complement strand
ACAGCCATTGCCGAGCGACTTCTTGGCGCCGCTCATCGGGTCAGGACGACGATCTCCGTCGGGGTTGCCCTGCTGGACCACCATGACCCGCACACGATTCGCAGTGCTGCTGATCAACTGCTCTACGAGGCGAAGTCCGCCGGGCGTGACCAGGCCCGGATGGCAGATCTGAAGAAGCGTGGCGATACGGTCAGCGCGTGACCACGAGCGAAGAGACCTCGCGCACCTCCCCGTCGACGTCGTTCCTCGGATCTGCTCCATGAGAGTTCTCATCACTGGCGCCTCGGGCCACATCGGGTCTGTGCTCGCGGACCGTCTTGACGAGCAGTTCGAGATCCGTGGACTCGATGTGCGTGCGGCTCCGGCGTCGTACCGCGGGGAGTTCGTGGTCGGGGACTGCGCGGACCCGGTCGTGGCCACCGAGGCGGTGCGCGACATGGACGCCGTCGTTCATCTGGCCGGTATCGCCACCGAGGCGGACCTGCTGCTGGTACTCCACGGACACGTGCTCGGCACGGCCGCACTGCTGGACGCCATGGTCCGACACGGCGTACGCCGGATGGTCCTCGCCAGCAGCAACCACGCGGTCGGCATGACGCCGCGGCCCGCATCGGGCGAGCCGATCCAGACGGGGACACCACCGAGACCTGACACGTTCTACGGCGTCGGCAAGGTGGCCGCCGAGGCGTTGCTGAGCCTCTACGCCGACCGGCACGGCATCTCGAGCGTCGCCATGCGGATCGGCAGCTTCTTGGAGAGGCCCACCAGCCGCCGCAACCTCGCGACCTGGCTGTCGTACGACGACTGCGTGGCGATGGTCGAAGCTGGGCTGGTCGCTGACTTCGAGGGTGTCGTCCCGATCTACGGCATCTCCGCGAACCGCGATGCCTGGTGGGACCTCGACGCCGGGCGGTCGATCGGCTACCACCCTCGCGACGACGCAGCCGCCTACGAGCACGAGCTGCCGCACGCGCCCGAGGACGAGGCTGAGGCCCAATGGGTGGGCGGACCGTTCGCCACCGGCGCGCCCACCCGGACGGCTTTCGAGCTCGACGACGTGTCAGAGGGAGGCGGGACGTGACTGTGCCCCCCACGCTGCGCGCCGACGCGGAGCGCTGGATCACCGACGACCCCGACCCCGAGACCCGAGACGAGCTCAGCGCCCTGCTGGCGGCGGCCGATTTGGACCCGAGCGCCGCGTCCGAGCTCGCCGACCGTTTCGATGGCACGCTCGAGTTCGGCACGGCCGGCCTTCGCGGCGAGGTGGCTGCGGGCCCCAACAGGATGAACCGTTCGGTGGTCGTCCGGGCCGCCGCCGGGCTCGCCGCGTATCTCACGTCCGCCGGACTCATCGACGGTGCCGACCGCGGCACTGTCGTGATCGGCTACGACGCGCGCCACAAGTCCGACGTGTTCGCGCGCGACACCGCGGAGGTCATCCGGGGCGCAGGACTCGGTGCGGTGATCCTGCCCGGACCCTTGCCCACGCCGTTGCTCGCGTTCGCGATCCGCCACCTCGGATGCGTCGCCGGCGTGATGGTGACCGCGTCTCACAACCCACCTCGCGACAACGGCTACAAGGTCTACCTGGGAGACGGCAGCCAGATCGTGCCACCCGTCGATGGCAAGATCGCCAACCACATCGCCGCCGTCGGAAGCGTCGCCGACGTACCGCGGGCGGCGGATTGGAGCGTGCTCGACGACTCGGTCGTGCAGGACTACGTGGCAGCGGTGGCGAGTCTCGTCGACCCGAGCGGACCGCGTGGCCTCTCACTCGTCTACACCCCGCTGCACGGCGTCGGCGACACCACGGTGCGGCAGGCGCTCGCGGCAGCCGGCTTCGACCCTCCGATCGTCGTCCCTGAGCAGGCCGACCCCGACCCAGACTTCGCCACGGTGAGCTTCCCGAACCCGGAGGAGCCTGGGGCCATGGATCTCGCCATGGCGCTCGCGCAGCAGCATGCCGCAGACCTCATCGTCGCGAACGACCCGGACGCGGACCGGTGCGCCGTGGGTGTCCCGACCATGCACGGCTGGCGGCTGCTGCGCGGCGATGAGGTGGGAGCCCTGCTCGCGGACCATCTGCTGCGCCGTGGGGTCCGGGGTGTCTTCGCCACCACGATCGTCTCTTCGTCCCTGTTGTCCCAGATGGCGCAGTCCGCAGGGGTCGAGTACGCCGAGACGCTCACGGGTTTCAAGTGGATCGGGCGGGTGCCGGGACTCGGCTTCGGTTATGAGGAGGCTCTCGGCTACTGCGTCGCACCCGCCTTGGTGCGGGACAAGGACGGAGTCTCGGCGCTGCTGCTGGTCGCTGAGCTTGCCGCTGGGCTCGAGGCCAACGGCCAGACACTCCTCGACCGGCTCGACGAGATCGCCCAGACCCACGGCCTGTATGCGACTGACCAGCTCTCGGCACGGGTGAGCGACCTTGCGGTGATCGGTACGACGATGGCGCAGCTGCGCGCGCGACCGCCGACATCGCTGGGCGGCTTCGCGGTCGAGCAGGTCGACGATCTCAGCGAGGGAGGCGCGGGGCTGCCGCCCACCGACGGTCTCCGCTTCCGGCTCGCGGAGGGTGGCCGGGTCGTCGTACGCCCCTCAGGCACCGAGCCGAAGATCAAGTGCTACCTCGAAGTGGTGGTGTCGGTCGACGACGCCGGAGTCGGTGCCGCTCGGATCTCGGCGGCGGGCCGCCTCGACGCCATCCGCGGGGACTTCGCCGAGGCCGCCGGTCTCTGACCGCCCAGGCCGTCCGCGAGCCAGGCGCTTCGCTTCGCCCGGGACGCCACTCAGCGCCACTCAAAGGAGGACCAGCGCGACGCAGACAGCAGCGACCACAACAGCAGTGACCGGCACCGGGTCCCAGGCCACCGCGGTCTCACCCTCGACGTCCTTGCCGCGGCGGGCAAGGTCGAGGATGCGTGATGAGATGTAGTCGGTGTAGTCACCGCCTGATGCTTCTTCGTTCGCGCGGCGGCTCGGGTTGGTCGAGCTGCCGACGCCGACGCCGCCGCCTCCACCGAACCCGAGGAACCCGGTTCCGCGCATCTGCATGGCGGAAACGGTCTTGTCGCTCTTTATCAACGAACGCGCCGAGCGGCTGACACCGAGACCGTGGAACATGCCCTCTGGTGTCGCCACCTGCAACGTCTGATGCACCGCGCAGCGCTCGACCTTGGACCAGGGGATGAACGTGTCGCGAGCCATGTTGCGGAGAAGCAGCCCCTGAGAGTGTGCGACCGCGACAGGTCGGATCA
>JACCUS010000327.1 GCA_013811715.1 Nocardioidaceae bacterium | reverse complement strand
GGCAAGGAGGGCCACATCGTCGGCTGACGCGCGGACCGCCGCGACCATCCTCGTCCCGTCATCGGTCGCCGCCTTCGACCCCGCTGAGGTTGCCGCACCAGGCTGGGCGACAATGACTGACATGCGCCTGGACCATCTCTCTTACGCAGCGGAGCCTGATGGCCTTGCCGCTACCGCCGAGCGGCTGTCGGATCTGCTGGGTGAGAAGTTCATCGACGGGGGCACCCATGCCCGCTTCGGCACCCGCAACATGGTGCTGCCCCTGACGGACGACCAGTACCTCGAGGTCGTCGAAGTGCTCGACCACCCAGCCTCGGACAAGGCGCCGTTCGGGCAGGCGGTGCGGGCTCGCTCCGCGGCCGGTGGAGGCTGGCTCGGCTGGGTTGTCGCGGTCGACGACATCGCCGCGATCGAGCGGCGGCTGGAACGTGAGGCCGTGTCTGGCAACCGGCACCGCCCCGACGGCGTCGAGCTGCGCTGGAAACAGATCGGTGTCGAGGGCTTGCAGTCCGATCCGCAGTTGCCGTTCTTCGTCCAGTGGGAGATCGACTCCGGCCGACATCCCTCCGCCGACGCCACAGGGGACGTCGGCCTGCGCAGGCTGGAGATCGCGGGTGACCCCGACCGGGTCGCCGACTGGCTTGGCACCTCGCCTGCACATCCGATGAACGGCCCGCACATCGACTGGGTCGCGCCGCATGGCACCCCGGGGATCCTCGCGGCCTTTTTCGCCACGCCTGACGGCCTCGTCCGCATCTGACGTCGACCCGACCGCGGCGGTGCGGCCAAGTGGGCGAAGTGTCGGCGCCGGTCCCTAGCCTCGTGCTCATGTCCACAGCTGCAGCCAAGAGAGCCCCGACGACGTACCGCTGCGCCGAGTGTGGCTGGTCCTCGGTCAAATGGATGGGCAGGTGTGGCGAATGCCAGGCCTGGGGCACCGTCGACCAGGTCGGCGCCGTCCGGGTCACCAAGGTGCAGGCGGGCCCGGTGACAACCGCCGCCATCCCTGTCTCGCGGGTGCGGTCCGAGGCCGCGGCTGCCCGGTCCAGCGGGGTCGATGAGCTCGACCGGGTGCTGGGCGGCGGGATCGTTCCCGGTGCGGTGCTGCTGCTCGCCGGCGAGCCGGGCGTCGGCAAGTCGACGTTGCTGCTCGAGGTAGCAGCCCGGGCCGCCAGGCGTGGATTGACAAGCCTCTACGTCTCGGGTGAGGAGTCGGCGTCGCAGGTGCGTCTTCGCGCCGAGCGGACCGGGGCCTTGGAGGACAAGATCTACTTGGCGGCAGAGGTCGACCTGGCCGCTGTGCTCGGGCAGATCGACGCAGTGCAGCCCGATCTGCTGGTGATCGACTCGGTCCAGACCATCGGGAGCAGCGACGTCGACGGGATCGCTGGCGGCGTCACCCAGGTCCGTGCCGTGACCGCGGCGTTGGTTCGGGTGGCAAAGGACCGACACCTGCCAACGCTGCTGGTCGGCCACGTGACCAAGGATGGTTCGATCGCCGGTCCGCGCGCGCTCGAGCACATCGTCGACGTGGTGCTGCAGTTCGAGGGCGAGCACAGTTCCCGCCTCCGGATGCTGCGGGCGGTGAAGAACCGGTTCGGTCCGGTGGATGAGATCGGTTGCTTCGATCTGTCCGACAGAGGCATCGTCGAGGTCACGGACGCGGCGGAGTTGTTCATCTCACGGCACCCCAAGCCGATGTCCGGCACGTGTGTCACGGTCACCTTGGAGGGTCGGCGGCCGCTGCTGGCCGAGGTCCAGTCGTTGATCACTCCAAGCTCCGCAGCACAGCCGCGTCGTGCGGTCAGCGGGCTGGACTCCGCCCGACTGGCCATGCTGCTGGCGGTGCTCCGACGCAGGGTCGGCCTCAAGCTCGGCCCGCACGACATATATGCCGCGACCGTCGGTGGTGCGTCGCTGAAAGGGCCGGCGGCCGACCTGGCGGTCGCTGTCTCCCTGTCCAGTGCCGCGACGAACGTCGTGGTGCCGCCGGGCCTGGTGGCGATCGGTGAGGTGGGGCTCGCGGGCGAGCTACGCCGCGTCCCCAACATCACCCAACGCCTTGCTGAAGCAGCCCGGCTCGGTTTCACCCATGCGGTCGTGCCGTCCGATCATGGTCCGGCCCCGGCAACGCTGCGCAAGGTCGCCGGGCTGACGGTGGTGGAGTGCCCCGATGTCCACGCAGCGCTGAACACCGTGGGGACGGTCCCGACTCAAGGCCGCGGTGGCCCACCCGACCTGCACATCGTCTGCTGACCGTCTCGACGCACCCGGCGGTCCGGTTCGGCGCAGGAAGGCCATTGGGAAAGTGCGGAGGGCGTAACCCCTACACTGATGCCACATCCGAGGTGTTTCGAGGGGAACCAGTGGCGAGCGGCGACAGGCAGTCTGCAGAGGCCAGGTTGCGGGCGACTCTGGCTGCAGTCGCTCCGGGTACCGATCTGCGTGAGGGCCTCGAGCGCGTCCTGCGTGCTCGGACGGGCGCGCTCGTCGTACTCGGCTACGACAAGACCGTCGAGTCCATCTGCACGGGTGGGTTCGCCCTCGACGTCGAGTTCAGCTCGGCCGGCATGCGCGAACTCGCGAAGATGGACGGCGCCATCATGTGCGACCGCGACGCCAGCCGCATCATCCGTGCCGGGGTCCACCTGATGCCCGATGCCGCCATCCCCACCGAGGAGACCGGGACCCGGCACCGCACAGCCGACCGGGTCGCCCGGCAGACCGGCTTCCCCGTGATCTCGGTGTCGCAGTCCATGCACAGCATCGCGTTGTACGTCGGCGACACCCGCTACGGGCTGGAAGACACCGGCTCGATCCTGTCTCGGGCAAACCAGGCACTCTCCACCCTCGAGCGCTACAAGCTGCGTCTGGACGAGGTGTCCGGAACGCTCTCGGCGCTGGAGATCGAGGATCTCGTCACGGTCCGCGACGTGGCGTCGGTGGCACAGCGCCTGGAGATGGTTCTCCGGATCGCCACCGAGATCGAGGGGTACGTGCTCGAGCTCGGCAGCGACGGTCGGCTGCTGTCGTTGCAGCTGGACGAGCTGGTGGCTGGCGTGGACTTCGAGCGCGAGCTGGTGGTCCGCGACTACCTGCCGACCGGACGCCGCGCCCGCAGCGCGGCGAGTGTCCTCACCGACGTCGATGCCTTGTCATCGAACGAACTGCTCGACATCGGTGCGATCGTCCGGCCGCTCGGCCTGGGTGGCCCGGAAAGTCTCGACGGCGCGGTGAGCCCCAGGGGTTACCGGCTGCTCGCGAAGGTGCCGCGGCTGCCGGGCGCTGTCGTCGACCGGCTTGTCGACCACTTCGGCACCTTGCAGAAGCTACTGGCGGCAAGCATCGACGACCTCCAAGCGGTCGAGGGCGTCGGCGACACCCGTGCCCGTTCCGTCCGCGAGGGCCTTTCACGGCTGGCCGAGTCAAGCATTCTCGAGCGCTACGTCTGAGGCCGCTCGCTTCGTCGGGCACCTTCGGTACCGGCGATCTGGCCGCCGAAGCGCCGCGAGGAGATGTCCTGGTGAGCCAGCCGGCGCAGGGCGAGCAGCACCGGCTCGGCCAACAAGGTGCCGACCACCACATGTGTCACGGCCGCGGCGCGGTCGGCGGTGGGCACCGAGCCGACCTCGGCCTCCGCGACCTGGTGCATCGCCTCGGCGTACGTCTGCAACACCTCAGCACCCCCGACCAAGCCACCAAAACTGCGGATCGCTGTGAGCGCGCGGGCCAGCTCGCCGAGCGCCGGTGACTGTGGCGCCACGTTCCAGTCGAGCGTGTGCATCAACTCCGTCATCTCGACGCGCGCCGCCTCGTCGAGAGCTGGGCCTGCTGCGAGGCACCGGTGCGCACAGCCGAGCGCGTCGTGCAGCGAGACGCTGTCGTCCTCGATGGCGGTCAGCACACCGCGGATCTGTGCGAGTCTCATCCCGGCGACCTCGGCGAGCACCCGGATCAGCCGCAACCGGGCGATGTGTGAGTCGTCGTACGTCGCCCGGGTGGCGGCGGTCGCCACCCCAGGATGCAGCAGGCCCTCGCGCAGGTAGTACTTCACCGTTGCGAGCGGTGTCCCGCTGCGCTCGATGAGCTCGGCCATCCGCATCGAGACATCTTGACATTGGATAGTACAACTCGCCACTATTGGAGAGTACTACTATCCAA
>JACCUS010000321.1 GCA_013811715.1 Nocardioidaceae bacterium | reverse complement strand
TCTGACGATGGCTGTACCGGCCATCAGGTCGACGTCGGCCACAGCCAGCGCGGCGACCTCGCCCGCCCTGGCGCCGGTCTCGACCATAAGCCGCAGGATCGCCTCGTCCCGGCGGTCGCGGAGGTCCGGGCCAGCGCACGCCTTCAGCATGGCCTTGATCTGTGTCTCGGTGAGCGGCTCGACCACCTTGGTGTCGAGCTTGGGCGGCTTCACGCCGAGCAGATGGTCCGTGACCTGTTCGCCCTCCTCGACGAGCCAGGCAGAGAACCGCTTGACCCCGAGCTGGCGGACGCGCGCCGTGGCGGGCTGCGCGTTGTCGAGCACGTAGTCGGTGAAACCCGCGAGCTGGCGACGGTCGAGCACGAGCGGCAGGTCGCTGTCCCGGCACCAGGCGAGGTATTGGCTCACGCCCGTGCTGTAGCTCTTGACCGTCTGCGGTGACTTGCGCTCGGCGCGCAGACAGAGCTGCCAGGAGTCGAGCAGCGCGGCGAGGTCAGGCGATGCGGTCACGTCGGTTCCCCGCTGATCCGGGCGTCGATCGTGGTCAGCCGGTCGAGCCAGTCCTGTTGCAACTTCGCACGCGCTGCTCTCTCCTCAACACTTAGCGGCCAATGAACCGCGAGCACCCGCCGGTAGCCATCGTGGCGACGACGGTAGACAATCCAGTCGCCCCACGACACGCGCGCGCTCCGAACGTCGACTGGAGCATCGAAGTACTCCAGCTCGACACGACCGGCGCGGGCAAGCTGCTTGGCGGCACGACGCACCGACTCATGCTCGGCGCGAGTCGAGTCCGGTCCGACGACGCGGCCGGCCAGCTCAGGCACGGTCAGCCAGCCATCGGAGTTGCACTGCTCGGCGAGCACGTCGAGGACCGCCCGCTGTACCTGTCCCGGTCCACGACTCATGGACACACCCTAGCCGAATATCTGGACTAGGAGCGCTATGCGGTGTAGCGTGTCGCGTGACAGAGACTCATAACCGCCTCTGACCTGCCGAAACGTCCCTAGTGCGGGAACCGCCTCAGTCGAGGTAGTCGCGCAGCACCTGGGAGCGGGACGGGTGCCGCAGCTTCGACATGGTCTTGGATTCGATCTGCCGGATACGCTCGCGCGTGACGCCGTACACCTTGCCGATCTCGTCGAGCGTCTTCGGCTGGCCGTCGGTGAGACCGAAGCGCATCGACACCACGCCGGCCTCACGCTCTGAGAGCGTGTCGAGGACGGCGTGCAGCTGCTCCTGCAAAAGCGTGAACGACACGGCGTCTGCCGGCACGATCGCCTCGGAGTCCTCGATCAGATCGCCGAACTCGGAGTCGCCGTCCTCACCGAGCGGGGTGTGCAGGGAGATCGGCTCGCGGCCGTACTTTTGCACCTCGACGACCTTCTCGGGAGTCATGTCAAGCTCTTTGGCCAACTCCTCGGGCGAAGGCTCGCGGCCCAGGTCCTGCAGCATCTGCCGCTGCACGCGGGCGAGCTTGTTGATGACCTCGACCATGTGCACCGGGATCCGGATGGTGCGGGCCTGGTCGGCCATCGCGCGGGTGATCGCCTGCCGGATCCACCAGGTGGCGTACGTCGAGAACTTGTAACCCTTGGTGTAGTCGAACTTCTCGACCGCCCGGATCAGGCCGAGGTTGCCCTCCTGGATGAGGTCGAGGAACAACATGCCTCGGCCGGTGTAGCGCTTGGCGAGGGAGACAACGAGCCGCAGGTTGGCTTCGAGCAGGTGGTTCTTGGCCCGATGGCCGTCTTCGGAGATCCACTCCAGCTCGTCGAGCAGTTTCGCCGACACCTTGTGCTCACGCCCGAGCTTCTCCTCGGAGAAGAGTCCGGCCTCGATGCGCTTGGCGAGCTCCACCTCCATCTCTGCGTTCAGCAACGGAACCTTGCCGATCTGCTTGAGATAGTCCTTGACGGGGTCGGCTGTCGCTCCCGCGACGGTGACTGTCTGCTCGGGCTCGTCGGCCTCGTCGGCCTCGGAGAGGACGAATCCTTCCTTCTCGTCCTCCTTCAGCGTCGGGTCGGTGGCGAGGTCCTTCTCGAAGACGGTGTCGTCGATGTCATCCAACGGCTTCTTGGTCGTCTCGTCTGCTTCGACGGCCACAGCGGTCGCGACGCCGGAATCGGCAGCCGTGGACGTGCTCGTGGACTTGGCAGCAGCGCGCTTCTTGCCGGCGGACTTCTTCGCCGGAGTCCTGGTCGCCGGCTTGGCTGCGGCCTTCTTGGCGGCAACCGGCCTCGCCGCTGGCTTGGCAGCCTTGGTGTCCGCCTTCTTGGCGCCCTTGGAGCCATTCTGGCTAGCCGTAGACGACGCGGACTTCGTGGGTCTTGCAGCCTTGGTCTCGGCCACCGACTGCTTGGCCGGCGACTTCCTAGCCGGAGCCTTCTTGGTGGCCGCCGACACCGTCGAACGTCTGGAGGCGGCTGCTGAGACCCGTTTGCGTCCCCCGGACTCGGCGGCGGTGACTGCCACGGTTACTCCCTGTTGTGCGAGGTGTTTCAAGAGTCGCTTGCGATGGGCCGCTGACACCCCGGCGGCCTCGAACGTGCTGCGGATGTCATCGGGCGACACCTGCCCGTCACGGAGGCCTCGGGCGATCAACCGCGTCACCGACGGATGCGAAAGCACGGACGCTGGCAATGTGCGGGACGCGGTCGGCGACACGAACGACCTCTCCTAGACGATTCGGGGGCGCGGCGAAGCCCGGTCATGTCAAGTCGTCGCGCGTTTCCATTGTGACACGTTTCAGTACCTGCTCAAATCCCATGACTCAAGACGCCGCCCAGATTCTGTCGAACCGGAAGCGTAGCCGTTGAGTCAGCCTTCCCCGGATCACTCGTCAGGGCCCGGGATCGGGCCTGGACTTGGCCTTCTGCTCCTTCTTGAAGCTGCGGACCTTCTGAAGCGAGGTGGGGTCACGGACGTCCGCGGCCGACCTGAACGAGCCGTCCTCCGCATAGACACCGGCCGCCTCCTCCCACCCGTCGGGGCGGACGTCGAGCTGCTTGCCGAGCAGCGCCACAAAGATCTGCGACTTCTGCCTGCCGAAGCCGGGCAGCGCGTTGACCCGGGACAGCAGCTCCCGGCCAGAGCCGGCACCCTCCCAAAGTGACGCGGTGTCACCGTCGTACTCGTCGGCGAGGTGCCGGGCGAGCTTTTGGATCCGACCGGCCATCGAGCCGGGGAAGCGGTGTACGACGGGGGGAGTCGCGCAGATCTGGGCGAACTCCTCCGGCGCGGCCGCCGCTATGGTCTGCGGGTCGAGGGTTCCGAACCGATCCAAGATCTTGGCCGGTCCGGCGAAGGCGCGCTCCATCGGGAACTGCTGGTCGAGCAGCATCCCTGTCAACAACGCGAAGGCGTTGGTGGAGAGGACCTCGTCGGCCGCCTCGTCCTGAGCGATGTGCAGCGTCACTCGGCGGCCTTGACCGCGAGCACCGGGCAGGGCGCGTCGAGCAGCACCCGCTGGGCGTTGCTGCCCAAGATCAGCTTCCCCACGGGTGTCCTGCGCCGCAACCCGATGATGATGAGCTCGGCGGCCACCTCCGCCGCCACGTTGATGAGGTCCTCGGCCGGGTCCATGCCGCGGACGAGCTGCCGTACCTCATGCTCGACACCTGCCTGCTCCAGCTGTGATCGCACCTCGTCCAGCTGTGACTCCGACTGGACGGCGTCGTCACGGTCGAACTCTCGACCGCCGCGGTGTGAGTTGACCACGACCAGGCTCGCGTCTCGCAGGTTCGCCTCCTCGGCGGCCAGGCGCAGGGCTGCCTGGCCTTCGGGTTTCGATACATATCCGACGACGATGACGCCCATGAGCCGGTCCTCTCTCGACACTCGTTTGGTGTTGCCGAACGCTACCGGAGGTGTCAATCGATCGGCCACTCGTGTACCGGCAGGTTCTCGTGCATGTACGACGAGTAGCGCCGCACGACCTCCCGCAGCGCGTCGAGCCGGTCCATGGCGCCGGAGTCGAAGAGTCGGTGGAAGGTCCGGGTCTGCCAGGTGCCCCCGTTGCGGCCGGTCAGGCAGCGCTGCTCCACGATGCCCAGCAGTCGGTCCCGTTCATCGGCCTGTATTCCCCAGCTGTCCAGGCCCTCGTTTGCACGGGGCAGCAGCCGACGCAGCACTAGCTCGGTCGCCGAAACGGTGCCGATTCCCGGCCAGTAGACCTGGGCGTCCACGCCGGATCGGGCGCCGGCGTGGAAGTTCTCCTCCGCTGCGCTGAACGACATCTGCGACCACAGCGGCCGTTCGTCCTCGGCTAGCGCGCGCACCAGACCGAAGTAGAACGCGGCGTTGGCCATCATGTCGACCACGGTCGGCCCGGACGGCAGCACTCGGTTCTCTACCCGCAGGTGTGGCACGCCCCGCACGACGTCGTACACGGGCCGGTTCCACCGGTAGATGGTGCCGTTGTGCAACCGGAGCTCCCCGAGACCGGGTGTGTCTCCGCCGTCGAGCACCGCGACCGGGTCCTCGTCGTCGGTGATCGGCAGCAGGGCCGGGAAGTAGCGGACGTTCTCTTCGAAGAGGTCGAAGATCGAGGTGATCCAGCGCTCACCGAACCAGACCCGGGGCCTGACCCCCTGCGCCTTCAACTCCTCGCTGCGCGTGTCGGTCGCCTGCTCGAAGAGGGCGATCCGGGTCTCGGCCCACAGCTCCTTCCCGAACAGGAAGGGTGAGTTGGCGCCCACGGCGAGCTGGATGCCGGCGATGGCCTGAGAGGCGTTCCAGTACGCCGGGAACTGGTCGGGACCGACCTGCACGTGCAGCTGCATGGAGGTGCAGGCTGCTTCGGGGATGATGCTGTCGGAGGTGGTTCGAAGCCGTTCGGCGCCCTGGATCGAGATCTCGAGATCTTCGCCTCGAGCGGCGAAGATCTGGTCGTTGAGGAGCCGGTAGCGAGGGTTCTCCGACAGCACGTCGGTGTGCATGTGGCTGCTCTGGAGGGTGGGCAGGATGCCGACAGTGATCAGGTGCGCACCCACCTGTTTGGCCTTGGTTTCCGCGGCGTTGAGGCTGTCGCGGAGGTGTTGCTCGAACTCGGCCACGCCACCGCCGGAGAGCCGACGCGGGGGGACGTTGACCTCCAGGTTGAACAGGCCTAGCTCGGTGACGAAGTCGGGGTCGGCGATCAGCTCCAAGACCTCGGCGTTCTTCATGGCCGGGTCGCAGGCGTCGTCGATGAGGTTGAGCTCGACCTCGATCCCGGTCAGCGGGCGCCGGACGTCGAAACGCGACTCGCGCAGCATGCGGGCGAACACGTCGAGGCACCGGCGCACCTTCTCGCGGTAACGGGTGCGGTCTTCGCGCGTGAACTCCCGGCGCTCAACCTCTTGCCCCATGTGCTGTCCTCCTCGAGATCCTGCCAAGGGCGCTCAGCCGAGCCACGCCTCCTGTAGGCATCAAGACTGCCGTGGTTCCGCCGTCGTTGTCACCTCGGCGGCCCGAGCCGGGGGAGAATCACAGTCTCGGCAGCCAACGCTCGGCGGTGGGCTTCGGGTCAGCCGGCCAGCGGACCGAGGTCAGGAGCCCCCTGGAGCTGTGGACGGAGATGGGTGTCCCACGTCAACGGGGACACGGCGCCTTCCAGGGCGTCGGCGATGAGCCTCGCCATGGGGTACTCGGGGCGCACCTGTTGGACGCGCTCGACAGCATGGGATGCCAGCACGCCGTGTCCGGACAGCCACGCCGCGAACGCGGCGAGGGAACCCACCGGCGGCATCACGGCGTCAGGCACCGACCGCATCAGGAACCGCCACAACGCGAAATGGCGATCTGCGTTCGCCCGGGTCATCAGCATCCAGGCCCGGTCTCGCGCCGTCAGATCTTGCACTGCCAAGGCCAGTCGTGCCGCCTCCTCCGCGGTCAGCATCTCCGGCCGGTCCAGCGAATCGGCGATCATCGAGTCGATATGTCTCGCCGCCACTACACAGGTGGCGGCGTACGAGGCCGAGCCGGTCAGCCGATCCACCGCCGCACCGACCTCGGCCCGCCGTGCGGGGTCGGGGTCGAACTGGGCTCGCAGCGACTCGCGATCCGGGGCCCGCTGCAGGCCGGACAGCACGGCCTCGGCGGCCACTCGGGAGGTCTCCACGTCGTAGGACGTCCCGTGGGGGCTGCAGCACGAGGGGTCGGCGCACACGTAGGACCACCAGCGGTCGCCATCGGCGCGCACCGCGTCGATGATCGAGACCCCGATCTGACCCAGGCCGGCCAGCACCGCGCGTACCACGGGGTCTGCCCGCTCCGGCTGATCACTGAACGCCAGGATCATCACCGGCCCGAACCGGTGATGATCGACCAGCCGGGTCACGTACTCGGCCTGCGTCTGCGCGTCTCCAGCAGCGGCGAGGTCCAACCGGAAGCACGGACCAAACCTGTTCCGCGGTCCGACGAGTGCCTGCACGACGATGCTGTCCGCCGGAGTGAACCCCAGCAGGTAGGGAATCATGGCGATCGCGTCGCCGGCGTCCTTGACCTTGGTCACCGGCCGGGCGTCTCCGCGCAGCTGGGCACGTGCCTTCTTGAGGGTGCGGCTCTTCTTCGACATGTCGCCACCCTTCTCCGGTGGGTTGAGTGCCGCGAGCCTGATTTCTCCGCTTGTGGACAACGGCGTCCGGGCGGCGCTGCTGTGAAAGATCGTCCGCCATGATGGGGCGGTGCGAAGCCAGGCGTCGATCCTCCATCTCGACCTTGACGCGTTCTTCGCCGCGGTCGAGCAACGCGACAAGCCGTCGCTGCGCGGCAAACCCGTCGTCGTGGGCGGCGTCGGGGCTCGCGGTGTGGTGGCCACCGCTTCCTACGAGGCCCGCCGGTTCGGCGTCCGGTCGGCCATGTCGACCGCCGAGGCACGCACGCGTTGCCCGCATGCGGCGTTCCTGTCCGGCCGGTTCGACGCCTACCAGTCCACGAGCGCCCAGGTGATGACCGTGCTCCGTGCGCTCTCCCCCGTCGTGGAACCGCTCTCCCTCGACGAGGCGTACGTCGACCTGACGGCCTCCCCTACCGCGCCCGACCTCTCACCGCCGGGCCTTGTGGATATCGCCACCGCTCTCAAGCAGGCTGTGCATGACGCCACCGGTGGAGTGACCGCGTCGGTCGGGTTCGGCACGTCCAAGCTGATCGCGAAGATCGCCAGCGAACTGGAGAAGCCCGACGGCACCGTCGTCGTCCCTCCCGGCGCCGAACGCGACCTGTTGCGCCCGATGCAGGTGACCGTCATCCCGGGTGTCGGCCCCGCGACCGCCGAACGGCTGCGCCGGATCGGGGTCGACACCGTCGAGGAGCTCGAGCAGATCAGCGGTGACGAGCTGGTCCGCGTGCTGGGAAAGGCGCACGGCACAAGCCTGCACGCGCTGGCCCGCGCCGAAGACGACCGACTCGTGGTGGCGCAGCGAGAGGCCAAGTCGATCTCGGTGGAGGACACGTTCGAGCGCGACCTCGTCGACCCGGTGCTGCTCGCCGGCATCGTGGACCGGCACGCGCGCGGGGTCTGCGAGCGGTTGGCCAAGGCCAAGGTCAGCGGTCGAACTGTGACGCTCAAGGTCCGGCTGCACGACTTCACGACCCACACCCGATCGGCGACCCTCGCCGGGCCCACGGATCGTCCGGCTGTCGTCAGCCGGCTCGCGCGGGGCCTGCTGGCCGAGCTCGACACGTCCGGCGGAGTGCGTCTGCTCGGCGTCGGCGTCTCCGGCCTCGCCGACTGGGTCCAAGACGACCTGTTCGTCGACGAGGAGGACGCCGCCGACATCCCGCTTCAGCTGCGAGACCCGGCGCGACCGGCGTTCGACGAGTCCCGTCCGCGGCACGGGCACGGCTGGGTGCCGGGCCTAGATGTCGAGCACGACGAGCACGGCCCCGGCTGGGTCTGGGGTTCCGGGCTCGGGCGGGTGACGGTGCGCTTCGAGACCGCCGAGACCGGCCCCGGGCCGGTCCGCACGCTGAAGGCCGACGACTCCGCGCTGCGCCGCCGACCGGTGCCCACCACCCGCGGCGAGGAGCCAGACGCGGGCAACCCCAGCGGGTCTCCCGACCTGCCGTGACCCCTTCCGCGAATGAGGGAGACTTGCGGCTCCAAGCCGCCGTCTGAGCGCAGGTTCCCGCAATCGCGAGCCCTAGCGGAGCGCGAACCGGACGCGGTCGCCGGGCCGTGCCTGCGCACAGGCCGCCAGCCCCCGCCTGTCGACGACGGCGATCACCGGGTACCCGCCGGTGACAGGGTGGTCGGCGAGGAACACGAGCGGGTCGCCACCGGCCGGCACCTGCACGGCGCCGGTCACCAGACCCTCGCTCGGCAGCTCCTCCGTGCGACGACGCTCCAACCGTGGCCCCTCCAACCTGAGCGCGACCCGGCTCGAGGCGGGCGTGACGACGTACGCGCCGGTCGTCAGCAGTCCACGCGCCGCCTCCACGAACCAGTCAGAGCGTGGGCCGAGCCGCACACCCATGGTCCAGGCCTCGACGTCGTAACGCTCCGGAATCGCCTCGCCACCGGCCGGCACGTCGGCTGGCACCCCCACGTGCACCGTGTCGCCGCCGGTCAGCGGCGCCGGCCCCAACCCCGTCAAGGTGTCGGTCGAGCGGCTGCCGAGCACCTCGGGTACGTCGACTCCGCCCGCCACCGCCAACCAGCTGCGCAGCCCGTCTCGCGCCGTCCCCACCTCGATCGGCTCACCGTCCCGCACCGAGATGGGCTCCCCCCAGCCGACGGGCCGGCCGCCGACGCGAAGGGGTACGACTGCACCGGTAACCGCGATCCGCATCGACCCCTGCGCAGCGAACACGCATCCTCCGAGCAACAGCTCGAGGCCGGCAACGCCGTCGCGGTTGCCCACGAGTCGGTTCGCCAACGCCAGCGCAGCCGGATCGAGAGCGCCCGACGGCGGCACGCCCAGATGAGCCCAGCCTGGCCGGCCGAGGTCCTGGACCAGCACCGGGGCCCGGCTCTCCACGAGCCGAAGCCGGCTCACCCGACGTCTTCCGGCCGCGTCACGAGCCGACCTCGAACCGCACCACGTCGCCCGGTCGCAACAGCGCCGGACCCTCCCGCTGCGGGTCGAACAACACCGCCTCGGTCGTCCCGATGAGCTGCCATCCGCCGGGCATGTCACGCGGGTAGACGCCGCAGTAGTCGCCCGCCAACGCCACCGACCCGGCCGGCACCGAGGGCCGCGGGTCGTCGCGACGAGGAACGCGTGGCAAGGCCGGATCGCCTGTGCAGTAGGCGAAGCCCGGTGCGAAGCCACAAAACGCCACCCGGAACTTCGTGCCGAGATGCCGCTCGACCACGTCTGCCGCCGAGCATTCCCACTCGGCCGCCACCACGTCGAGGTCGGCACCGTCGTACGTCATCGAGATCACCACCTCGCGCCCCGCGACGGTCTTGGCGGCCGCTACGTCCGCGCCCTCGGCGAGCTCGGCCAGCACCACCCGCCACCTGTCGAGGTCGCCGAGCCCGTCGACGAGCACCGTGCGGGCGGCGGGGACGACATCCGTTGGCGGCGGCAGCTCGGGGCCGCCGTCGTCGAGGAGCGCCCGGAGCGCGCTGTACGTCGCCTGCGCGGCGGCTACGTCGGCCACCTCGACCAGCAGCGCCCGCTCCCCCACATCGTGGATGTGCACGCACCCATCCTGCCCTGCCTTGTCAGGTGCAGCGCTGCACCTCCACGCCCACTTCCGTCAGCGCCGTCCGGGCCGCTCGGGCAAGTGCGAGCGCGTCGGGACTGTCGCCGTGCACGCAGATGCTGTCGGCCTCGACCGGGAGGATCCCACCCTCGATCGTGGTGACGCTGCCGGCGGTGACCAACCGGCGGACGCGGGAGGCGACCAGGGACGGATCGGCGATCACCGCGCCCTCCCGAGTCCGCGAGACAAACCGCGCGCGGGCGTCGTACGCACGGTCGGCGAAGAACTCCCGCAGCGTCCGAAGCCCCGCTGCTCGCATGGCGCAACAGCCGCGACCCCGGGAGCCCCAGCACCGGCAGGCGGAGCCGCGCCGCCACCTCTGCGACCGGGGCGGCCTGCTCCTGGTCGGCGACGGTGCGGTTGTACAGGGCACCGTGCGGCTTGAGATAGGTGACGGCCGTCCCGGCGTGGCCGGCGATGTCGACGAGCCGAGGTGATCACGGTCAGCAGCTCCGCGTCGAACGGGAAGCCCTCTCCCACATGGGCGTTGAGGTCATAACGGACGGGCATGACAGGATTCTCGCAGCACACGCCACCAACGAGGGGACGCCGACCGATGAGGTTGCCGGACGCGCTCACACCGCTGCGGGACCGGCGTTTCGCGTGGTACTACTCCGGTCGGCTGGTGTCGACGATCGGCTCGATGATCGCGCCGATCGCCCTGACCTTCGCCGTGCTCGACCTGACCGACTCCGCCAGCGCCCTCGGCGTCGTGCTGGCCGCCCGGAGCATCCCGCTCGTGCTGTTCTTGCTGATCGGCGGCGTCGTTGCCGACCGCTTCTCCCGCTCGACCGTCATGCAGCTGTCACACGTCTGGTCCGCGCTGACCCAAGGCGCCGTGGCCGCGCTGCTGCTCACCGGGCAGGCCGAGCTGTGGATGATCGTCGTCCTCGAGGCGCTCAACGGAACCGCGACCGCGTTCACGTTCCCGGCGATGCAGGGCGTGCTGCCGCAGGTCGTCCCCCGATCCCACCTGCAACAGGCCAACGCCCTGTTGGCCTTCTCCCGCAACGGGGTCGCGATCATCGGCCCCACCATCGGGGCACTGCTCGTCGTCACGGTCGGCTCCGGCTGGGCGGTCGCGGTGGACGCGCTGACCTGGGCGGTGGCGGCCGTTTTGATGGCCAGGGTGAGGCTCCCTCCGTCGGCGGAGCGTGCCGCCGACGCGAGCCCCTCGATGCTGCGCGAGCTCGTCGAGGGCTGGACGGCCTTCACCTCCCTCACCTGGGTCTGGGTCGTCGTCGCCGCGTTCGGCTTGCTCAACGCGATCCACGCAGGCGCGTGGTTCACCCTCGGCCCAGCGATCGCGAGAGACACGATCGGGGAGGCGGCGTGGGGTTGGGTGCTCAGCGCCGAGGCGACGGGTCTGCTGCTGATGACGCTCGTGATGATGCGGTGGCGGCTGCGTTACCCGATCCGTGCCGGCATGCTGGGGGTGACCGCGCTTGGTGCCCCCATCCTCGTCTTGGGCATCGATCCCGCCATCGCTCCGCTGCTGATCCTCGCCTTCGTTGCCGGCTGCGGCACCGAGGTCTTCGGCATCGGCTGGCAGACCGCCCTGCACGAGCACATCCCGGGGGGGCTGCAGTCGCGCGTCGCGTCGTACGACGCACTGGGCTCGTTCGTGGCCATCCCGATAGGCACGCTCGCGTTCGGGCCGTTGGCGGCGGTCTTCGGGTCACAAGACGTGCTGGTCGTGTCGGGGGTGGTGTACATCGCCATCGCGCTCCTCACCCTGCTGTCCCGGTCGGTGCGCGACCTCGGCCGCACCCCCGACCCGGAACCCGCCTCTGCTCGCAGTGGCTGACGGCTGGGGCACATGCCGGGCGTGTCCCCAGCCACTAGGGTTCTGAGGTGACTGAGACTCCCCCAGCTACCACCCCCGCGCCAGCGGCCGATGCTTCAGCCGACACCACCGATCCCCATCCGCCGGTCGCCGCCAAGGTGCCCCATGTGCGCACCCACCACGGCGACACCTTCGTCGACGACTACGAGTGGCTGCGCGACAAGGCCAGCCCCGACACGCTCGCCCACCTCGAAGCCGAGAACGCCTACACCAGGGCCAAGACGGCCCACCTGGCTGGCTTGCGGGAGGCGATCTTCTCCGAGATCAAGACGCGCACCCAGGAGACAGACCTCTCGGTGCCGAGCCGCACCGGCGACTTCTGGTACTACCAGCGGACCCTCGAGGGCAAACAGTATCCCGTCGTGTGCCGATGCCCCGTCGCCAAGCCCGGCGACTGGACTCCCCCGACGCTCCAGCCAGGAACCGAGGTCGAGGGCGAGCAGGTCATGGTCGACTGCAACACCCTTGCCGAAGGGCACGAGTTCTTCTCCCTCGGCGCCCTCGCGGTCTCACTCGACGGGAAACTGCTGGCCTACTCCACCGACGTGGTGGGCGACGAGCGCTACACGGTGCGTGTCAAGGACCTCCACACCGAGGAGCTGATGCCCGACCAGATCGAGAACACCGTGCACGGCGTGACCTGGTCCGCCGACGGGTCGCAGCTCTTCTACACCACGGTGGACGACGCATGGCGGCCCGACAAGGTATGGCGGCACGCCCTTGGCACGACCGGCTCGGAGGACGTACTCGTCTTCCACGAGACCGACGAGAAGTTCTGGACGGTGGTCACCCGGACGACGTCTGACCGCTTCCTGCTGATCGGCTCGGGATCGAAGGTGACCTCCGAGTACCGCATCCTCGACGCCACCGACCCCACCGGCGAGTTCCGACTGGTTGTTCCGCGGACCGAGGGTGTGGAGTACGACATCGACCACGCGGTCCTCGGCGGCGTCGACTGCCTCCTTGTGCTCCACAACCGCGCCGCCCTCAATTTCACCCTTGGGGTCGGGCCGGTCGCCTTGTCCACTCTCGACGAGCTGGTCACCGTGGTGCCGCCGAGTGAGACCGCGCGCCTCACCGACGTCGCCGTCTCGGCGACGACCCTCGCACTCAACCTGCGGGAAGGCGGCCTGCCCCAGGTGCGGGTCTTCTCGGTGACAGGCGCTCGGATCGGTGCGGGCGCAAACATCGAGTTCGACGAGCCGATGTTCGACGCCTACGCGACCGGGTTCTCCGACTGGCGGCAGCCGCTCGTCCGGTTGGGCTACCAGTCGTGGGTCACCCCGGCGACCGTCTTCGAGTACGACCCGGCCACAACCGAGCTGCACCTGCGCAAGCAGCAGCAGATACTCGGCGGCTACGACCCGGCCGACTACGTGCAGACCCGCGAATGGGTCACCGCTCGCGGCGGCGCGCGGCTCCCGCTGTCGATCGTGCACCACAAGGACGTCACACCACGCAGCGGTGGCCCGCTGCTGCTGTACGGGTACGGCTCGTACGAGGCGAGCTACGACCCGATCATGCGTATCCCGAGGCTTTCGTTGCTGGACCGCGGGATGGTGTTCGCGCTGGCCCATGTCCGCGGCGGCGGCGAGATGGGACGGGGCTGGTACGAGCACGGCAGGCGGTTGGAGAAGAAGAACACCTTCACCGACTTCGTTGACTGCGCCCGGCACCTCGTGGACACCGGCTGGACCAGCCCGGACACGCTGGTGGCCCAAGGCGGCAGCGCCGGTGGTCTGCTGATAGGCGCGGTGGCGAACCTCGCCCCGGATCTGTTCGCCGGCATCGTGGCCCAGGTGCCGTTCGTCGACGCGCTGACCACGGTCTTGGACCCGACACTGCCGCTGACGGTCAACGAGTGGGACGAGTGGGGTGACCCGCTGCACGACCCCGAGGTGTACGCCTACATGCGGTCGTACTCGCCGTACGAGAACATCGAGGCCAGGCCCTACCCGGCCATCTACGCGCTGACGTCGATCAACGACACCCGGGTGATGTACGTCGAGCCAGCGAAATGGGTCGCCCGGTTGCGGGCCACCACGACCGGGGACAAGCCGATCCTGTTCAAGTGCGAGATGTCGGCCGGGCACGGCGGCGCGAGCGGGCGCTACGACGCGTGGCGGGAGATCGCCGACTTCCACGCCTGGATCGTCGACGTCTCCGGCGCCCCGCATCGGCCAGGTATCGGTCAGATAACAGATCGCTAAACCTTTGCTGAGGGCGTGTAAGAACCTGCTGAGACGGGCAACCAACCCCCAAGACGGTGGCGTTTACCAAGTACCTTCACCGCCCACAGCAGGGCGCAAAGGCTGCGCATCAGCAGGGAATCTCTGCCCCTGCAGAAGCGTTGACATCACGTACGCCCCCTGTAGGAGAGGAGCAGTCCGTGGCTACACGTCGCACTGCAACGCTTGACTCGCGCGACGGCGCGATCGAGGGCCGCGACAGCGTCGGCCAGTATCTCGACGAGATCGCCCGCACGCCGCTTCTCGACGCCGCCACCGAAGTCGAATTGGCCAAGGCCATCGAGGTGGGGCTTTTCGCCCGGCAGCTCCTCGACACCGGCCGCATCGCCCGCGCCCGCGGCGGCGCCCCGAAGCGCGCCACCCGCGAGGAGCTCGAGTGGCTGGTCGCGGACGGCGAGCGCGCCACCCAACACTTCATCCGGGCCAACCTGCGACTGGTCGTGTCCATCGCCCGCAAGTACGGTCGGTCCGCCATGCCGATGCTCGACCTGGTCCAAGAGGGCAACACCGGGCTCATCCGCGCGGTCGAGAAGTTCGACTACGTCAAGGGCTTCAAGTTCTCCACCTACGCGACCTGGTGGGTACGCCAGGCCATCACGCGCGGCATCGCGCAGCAGGCCCGCGTGGTGCGGTTGCCGGTGCACGTGGTCGAGGAGCTGAACCAGATCGGCTCGGCTCGACGTACCCTCGAACGCCAGTTGGGCCGCGACCCCGAGCCGGACGAGATCGCCGCAGAGCTCGACATGTCGCTCGAGCGGGTCATCGACCTGGTCAACTGGGGCCGCGACCACGTCAGCCTCGACACGCCAGTCGACGACGAGGGCGACACCTCTCTCGGCGACCTCGTGGCGCGGGAGACCACGCCGGGACCGGACTCCGCGTTCCTCGACGTGGAGTCGCGGCGTCGCCTGGACGACCTGGTGGAGCTGCTCGACGAGCGCTCGGCCGACGTGATCCGGTCGCGCTACGGGCTGGTGGACGGTCGGCAGGAGAAGCTGGCCGACATCGGCGCCCGGCACGGAGTCTCGGCGGAGCGGGTGCGCCAACTGGAGCGGGAGGCGTTGGCGCAGCTGCGCAAGCTGGCCGACCCCGACCTCGCCGCCTGACCTGGCCCGCCCCTGCCCCTGCCCCTGCCCCCTGCCCCTCAGCCTCCCTTCCCTCCGCCGAGAGGTCGCATATGCACCCGTGAGGGGTCGCATATGCACCCGTGAGGGGTCGCAAATGCGCCCGCAAGGGGTCAGAAGCGCCCAGCCTCATCGCCGGAAGCGCTGACCCGGTCCGTGAGCTGCGCCCACACAGCGTCCACGGCGGCGCGAAGATCGTCCAGCGTGCCGGCGTTCTCGATCACATGGTCGGCCACCGCCAGCCGCCGCTCACGGGTGGTCTGCGCCGATATCCGTGAGCGCGCCTCCTCCTCACCCATCCCGCGCGTCCCCGTCAGCCGCTGCAGCTGTACGTCGACGGGCGCGTCGACGACGATCACCGCGTCGAACCGGTCGGCCTGCCCGGTCTCGACCAGCAGCGGGATGTCGTGCACCACGATCGCGTCCGGCGGCGAGGCCGACTCGATCTCGGCGGCTCTGGCCCTGACCCTCGGATGGATGATCTGCTCGAGCCGGGCCCTCGCCCGGTCGTCGCCGAAGACGCGCTCCCCCATCGCCGTCCGATCCAGCTCACCGGACTCGGTGAGCATGTCGGGGCCGAACTCGACCACGATCTCCGCCAGGCCAGTGGTCCCAGCCGCCACCACGTCCCTCGCCAGCAGGTCCGCGTCGACCACGACGGCGCCGCGCTCGGCCAGCAGCCGACTCACGCTCGACTTCCCCGACCCGATCCCGCCGGTCAGCCCAACGCGCATCATGGCCGGGCAGCCTCCAGCGGGGGCTGGCCAGTCAGCGGCGTGTCGGCGTACGGCAGCACACCGCGCTTGACAGTGGAGTCAAGCCGGGCGCGCAACCACCCGTCGCACAGCGCGTAACCCCAGTTGACGAGCCCGTGCCTGACGGGCTCGGGGGTCTCGGTGAGCCGGGTCGGCGTCTCCGCCAGTGCCTGGACGACGGCATCGTGTACTGGCAGCGGGTCGCTGACGTCACTGTCGGCGAGGCTGCTGCGGATGCTGATGTAGGCACCCTCCCGATCGCCGCGGTCCAGGGCGTCTTGGATCTGGCGGCGCCGAAGCGTGCGCACCTGGCCGTCCACGACCTTCAGCACCCGCACCATGTGGCGGCCCCAGTCGTCGTGCGGGTCGCCTTCGACGGTGAGCCTGCCGCCGGCGTCGCTGGCGATGATCCGGTGACAGCGGCGCCAGGCCGTCTCCAACCCGAGGTTGTCGTACACCCCGCCGTCGCTGAGGCTCAGCTTGCGCCGGAACTCCGGACCGGTGTACACATTCCCGGGCTGGGTCTCCCACGGGCTGTCGGAGAGGTCGAGGACGTACGGCGAGAGGAACGGCGGGAACGCCGACGAGGCGGCAACCGCCACCGCGAGACGGAGCTCCGGGTTCGGCACCGAACCCACCTCCCAGTCGGAGACCGCTTGCTTGCTGAACAGCACCAGCGAGCCGGTCTCCAGGTTGGTGGCGTTGATGATGAACCGCGGCGAGTCCGGCAGGTCCTGCAAGGTGGCGTCGCCGAACAGGCGCTCTCGGTAGGTCGAAGCGACCCGTTCCCCGATGGAGACGCCCGGCAGAGCCAACCCGCTGAGGATCGCCGGCGAGTCGACCTTGCGCTGCGCGAACTCGTCCAGCGGGGTGGCCACCAGCTCCTTGAACCTCCGGCCTGTGCCGCCCTCATCGAAGTCGAGCTGTGACCAGCGGGCGGCCAGCAAGCCCGCGGTGATCGACCCGCCGGAGACGCTGGACACGCGGTCGAACTTCGGCAGCCAGCCCGCGTCGTTGAGCCGCCACACGACTCCGACGTGGAAGAGCATGGCGCGAAAACCACCACCCGACAGACAGAGGGCGGTTCCGTCGGTCGGCTCCGGCTCGTCGGTGTCGATCTTGCGGACCGGCGACTTCACATCGTCATGCATGGGCTGCTCCTTAGTCGACCAGCCCACGGCGGGCCAGACACTCATCAGGAGCGACTTCGCTCCCGCGCTGATACCCCTATGGCCGCTGCCGCTAGCCGGCCGGTTGTGCGGACGCGGGCGCCCTGAACAGCCGACGGTACCGCTGGGGGCTCGTTCCGCGCAGCCGCGAGAAGTGGTGGCGAAACGCAGTCGCGTTGCTGAACCCCGACCGCGCCGCGACCCGCTCGATGGTCTCGTCGGACTCCTCGAGGAGCCGCTCCGCCAGCAGCACGCGCTGGTTGGTGATCCAGTGGTACGGCGTGGTGCCGGTCTCGGCCTTGAACCGCCGCGCGAAGGTGCGTGGTGACATCACCGCCCGGGCCGCCAGCGTCTCGACAGTCATCGGCTCATGCAGGTGCGAGCTCATCCAGTCGATCAGGGGCTGCAACGTGTCGGCGGTGAAGTCGGGCACCGGCGACTCGATGAACTGCGCCTGGCCCCCGTCCCGGTGCGGCGCCACCACCATCCGACGCGCCACAGTGGCCGCCACGCCGGCGCCGAACTCCTGCCGGATGATGTGCAGACATGCGTCGAGTCCAGCGGCCGAGCCGGCCGAGGTGATGATCGACCCGTCGTCGACGTACAGCACGTCACAGTCGATGTCGGCCAGCGGGAAGCGCTCGGCGAGCTCGTCCACGTACCGCCAGTGCGTCGTGCAGCGCCGGTGGTCGAGCAGCCCGGCCGACCCCAGCACGAAGGCGCCAGAGCAGACCGACAACAGCCGTGCACCACGCTCGTGCGCAGCGCGCAGAGCCTCCACGACGGGCCGCGGCGCCGGTTCATGACGCGGCATCGCCGGCAGGCAGATGAGATCGGCCGCCTCGAGCCGGTCCAGCCCCTCGCTGACCTCGAGCGCGAACCCGGGCAGGCTGGTGGGCACCCGGCCGCGCTCGGGCGCGCAAACGGCGAAGTCGAAGCTGGGGACGCCCTGGTCCTCGCGGTCCAGACCCCATGCCTCGCACAGCACTCCCAGCTCGAAGGGCGCAACCCCCGGATAGACGAGAACCGCAACATTTTTCAGCACGGGACCATCATGCCAGTAGGTTGGCAGGAAATCGAGGATAGGGGACAGTTCTGCCACTGTTGGCAGGAGTTAGCGTGAGCGAGAATTAGTGCCATGAACACGATCTTCCTCATCGCCATCGCCATCGCCGGTGCCGTCGCGGTCGCCGCGCTGCTCGCGGAGATAGCCCATCTGATCCGGATGGACGGCCACGGTCTCCGCTCGTCGTCGGGCCTGCCGCGGGACTGGGCGCCGCCGGAGCTCCCCAGCACGCCGTACAACGTCAAGCGTCACTTCTGAGGTCGTACGCCGACCCGGGTGGCGCTCGCATGTGCCGTCCACCCGGGAGGGCCGTCGGGGCTGGTCGGCCTACTGACCGCCGGTGAGCTTCTCGCGTAGCGCCTGCAACGCCTCGTCGGAGGCCAGCGAACGATCGGCCGACGGCGCGCTCGGTGGGGCGGGGGCCGGCGAACTGTCGGCGGGCTTGTCGTCTGAGGAGTAGTCCGACGCCTCGGCAGGCTCGACATCGGCCTGCTGAGCATCCTCCACCTGCTGCTTGTGGGTTTCCCAGCGAGCGTGGGCCTCGGCGTACTGCCGCTCCCACACGGCCTTCTGCTCGTCGTACCCTTCGAGCCACTCGCCGGTCTCGGCGTCGAAGCCCTCGGGGTAGAGGTAGTTGCCCTCGGCGTCGTAGGTCGCCGCCATCCCGTACAACGTCGGGTCGAAGTCGTCTGCGGTGTGGTCGACGGCCTCGTTCGCCTGCTTGAGCGACAGCGAGATGCGGCGGCGCTCGAGGTCGATGTCGATGATCTTGACCATCACGTCGTCGTTCACCTGCACGACCTGCTCGGGGATCTCGACGTGGCGCTCTGCCAGCTCGGAGATGTGCACAAGGCCCTCGATGCCGTCGTCGACGCGAACGAAGGAGCCGAAGGGGACGAGCTTTGTGACCTTGCCCGGCACGATCTGACCCATCTGGTGGGTGCGTGCGAACTGCTGCCACGGGTCTTCTTGGGTCGCCTTCAGCGACAGCGAGACGCGCTCGCGGTCCATGTCGACGTCGAGCACCTCCACCGTGACGTCCTGGCCGACCTCTACCACCTCGCCGGGGTGGTCGATGTGCTTCCAGGAGAGCTCGGAGACGTGCACGAGGCCGTCGACACCGCCGAGGTCGACGAAGGCGCCGAAGTTGACGATCGACGAGACGACGCCGGGCCGGACCTGGCCCTTCTGCAGCTGGTTGAGGATGTTCTGACGGACCGCGGACTGGGTCTGCTCGAGCCACGCCCGACGCGACAAGACGACGTTGTTGCGGTTCTTGTCGAGCTCGATGATCTTCGCCTCGAGCTCCTTACCGACGTACGGCTGCAGGTCGCGGACGCGACGCATCTCGACGAGTGACGCGGGCAGGAAGCCACGGAGCCCGATGTCGACGATGAGACCACCCTTGACGACCTCGATGACGGAGCCGGTGACAATGCCATCCTCCTCCTTGATCTGCTCGATCGTGCCCCAGGCGCGCTCGTACTGGGCGCGCTTCTTGGACAGGATCAGCCGGCCCTCCTTGTCCTCCTTCTGGAGCACGAGGGCTTCGACCTTGTCGCCGACGGCTACCACGTCGCCGGGGTCGACGTCGTGCTTGATCGACAGCTCACGAGAAGGGATGACACCTTCGGTCTTGTAGCCGATGTCGAGCAGCACCTCGTCCCGGTCGACCTTGACGATGGTCCCGTCGACCAGGTCACCGTCGTTGAAGTACTTGATGGTTGCATCGACCGCGGCGAGGAAGTCCTCCGCCGTTCCGACGTCGTTCACCGCGACCTGCGGTGTCTCCTGGGCGGCGGGAGGGGCCTGGATGCTACTCGTCATATGGAAGGGAACTCCGGGATTGGTGGATGGGGCGTGCGTGCACACCAAAGACCCTTTGATCGTGATCCCACCGAGTGACCCGGGCCGGATGCTTCAGCCTGGTCGATAGAGTTACGAGCACAAACCTGCTCCGTCTGAGGTCGTGCAGGCCCATAGCGCACCGCTCAGGATACGTGTTCCTTGCCCAGGGAGGCAACCTAAGCCCCCGTGGCGGTCGGATCCCTTCGCGGCTCGTCCCATGGCCAGGCGCTGAGATCGCCTGCTCTGGCTTGGGCGAGCAACAGATCCTGCGCCAGCTCTCCGACAGCATTGAGCCGGTCACGGCCGACGAGCTCGATCAATGCCCACAGGTCGACCGCTCGGCCAAGCCCAAGCGGGTCGGCGCCGAGTTTCGGGGCATGCGTCACGAAGGTGGAGACCACCGCGTCGACGAAGTCCGGGTGCCGCTCGAAGCGGGTGAGGTTGCCGAGGTCGGTGTACGGCGACCCGGCGTGCGCGAACTCCCAGTCGAGCAGGCCGGTGATGGCGCAGTTCTCCGGGTCGACCAGCAGGTTCTTCGGGTTGAAGTCGCTGTGCGCCAGCACGAACCGAACGAATCCAGGCTCGACCTCCCGTCCAGCCGGGTGGTCGCCGGCCAGCCTCTCCTCCGCCTCGGCCACCAACGCCAGCAGCCCCCGCCAGTCCGGGTCGGGCCAACCACCCAATCGACTGGTGTCGCGGTAGTGCCGGGCCCAGGAGTGGAGGTCCACCGCTGGAGCATCGGCGGACAGCCCGAGGTCGGCGCCCTCGAACATGCCGAACCGCGGCATCGGTATGCCCGAGAGAGTCGCCAGCAGGCGACCGAGGTTCCGCCCGACCTCCACCCGCTGTTCGGCGGTGGCCGACGGCATCATCAGGCCGAGGCGCTTCCCCGGTAGGCGCTCGGTGACCAGGACACCGGGGTGCCCATCGTGGGCGGGACGCACGTCGACGACCTCCGCCACCGGGAGGATGCCGCGCACCAGCCTGAGCAGGCTCGCGTCCACCATCGCCCGCTCGGGATGGCGGCTGTAAATCCGCAGCACGAGCTCGTCGCCGTCGCCGCCGCCGACGAGGAAAGTCTCTCCGCCATAGCCGCCGGCCAGCGGCACCATCGGCGTGCCGAACCAGTCGGCGGTCACGTAGGCTCCGGCTCCGAGTCCAGAAACGTCCAACTCGGGTAATCGGTCTCCAGCAGCGACCGGTGCCGCCGCCACTCGTCGATGGGAAGCGAACTCGGCGCCAGGATCTCCACCGGGGAGCCACCCTGCAGCCGATAGCCCCAACGGAATCCCGCGACCGGGAACAACACCCGGGATCGTACGACGTCGGGAACCGCCACCAGGAAGGCATCCGCGGCCCAGACGCGTCGCCCGCGCAGCTCGAAGGCCAGCCGCAGCGTCTGCGCACTCATCGGCGCGACCGGCCCATCCGGCGCCAGGTCATGCCGCTGCCGGTGGGCGGCCGCCTCAGCGGCGTTCCGAGCCAGGCTGTCTCCACGCCCCCATCGTGTCGCAGCCGCGTGGCCAGCACCAGGTGGCCTCGTGGCGCGACCTGTGTCGGATTGTTGCTGGCCGAACGGCCGGAATCACCGCCACGATCCGGCCTGTGTCGGATTGTTGCTGTCCGGACTGGGCGAAAGCCGCGCCGAAACAGCTGACACGGGGCCATGTTGCCTGCCGCCGCAGCTAGTCAGTCACCCTCTCAGGTGCCGGCGGGCCGCTGGTAGCGGCCGCGCCTGTGCACCAACGGCGCGACCTCGGCGCCGATCTCGGCGTACTCCACCACGCAGGCAACGAGCACCGACCAGCCCACCTCCCGCGGCTTGTCCTCGACCAGCCGCACCCCTGCCCAGGCACTGGCACCCACCAGCAGCGGACCCCACTCGGTCTGCCGCCACTCCCCCAGCCGAAACACGCCACCTGGCGCGGGTGCCAGCCCGGCGAACGCGTCGGCGAGGTCGCGGTGCTCCCACTCCAGCAGCTGTACGACGGCGACGCGGTCGCGCTGCAGCGCCTCGGCGAAGTAGGAGTCCGGGTCCAGCAGCGCCAGCACGTGGGACGGCTCGCCGACGGCCACCAGCAGGGACGACACGGTCAGCCCCACCCGGTCACGCGCCTCAGTCCCCTGCCCGGTGGTCCACAACGTGACGGTGCCGCCGAGACGACCGCGGAGCCGGCGTACTGCGTCGCGCTCACTCTCCGGTGGCAGGAACGGGTGCTCGGAGTGGATCGTCACGGCTTCAGGGTAGGCGGCACTCACCTACGCTGGGAACGAGGCGGCGTTGCCAGCACCCGACGGGGCACGCCGCGACGTCGAGGTCGGTGTGGAGCGTGGCGCGTGAACCAGCCGCAACCCACGACCACGCCCGACTTCGAGACGTTCGCCGCGACACACGCCTCCCACCTCGCCGCGCTGGCTTATCTGATGACCGGGGACCGCGCAGCCTCGCGTGAGATCGTGGCCGACGGGTTGGTCGACCTCTACCGGTGCTGGCACAGAGTGCGGTCGAGCCGGCATCCCCGACTCAAGTCGACGGCGATCGTCGTCGACGAGGTGCTGAGCCACGCGCGACGGAGCCGACCCGACCTCGGCCGCGGGCTGGAGCTGCGCGACCACCTGCTGCAAGACGCCGGCACCACGCTCGCCAAGGGCACGGAGGAGGGGCTCGAGTGGGAGGCTCTCGCCGATCTACACCCGCGCGAGCGGGTCATCGTGGTCCTACGGTGCTACGCCGACCTCACCGACATCGAGATTGGTCAGGCGATGCGCTGGCGGACGCCTCGACCGGGCCGAGCCCGGAAGGCCGCGCTGGGTGTGCTGATGTCGAACGTCGCTCCCCAGCAGTGCGAAGGGGAAAATCATGGTGACCCGCAGGCGGACTTCGAGCTGCGGGTGCGGGCCAGTCTGCGGCAGCGGGCGGCCGCCGGTCCCGACCCGATACTCCCGACATTGCGGCCGCGTCTCGCCGCCGCCCGTCAGAAGAGCCGCCACTCGCCCGCCCGGCTCGTCGCTGCGGTCCTCGTCGTCGGTGCGACGATCACCGCCGGGTTCCTCCTCACACACGGGCCAGACCAAGACCAGCCGGAGGCGCGGGCGACGGCCGGCGTGGCGCGGACTCCGGATGCACCCGCCGGGACCCGGCTGATGGGATACAGGGAGGTGGCTATCGCCGTGCCGAGGTCATGGGTGCACGACCAGGCCGCCTGCGGACGTGCGACTGCCGACACGGTCATATACCCGGACGCAGACCTTGGCGGGGGGTGTCGATCATCGGCGCGGGTGTCGAGCGTGACCTTCGGGGACGCGCCACCCTACCCGTCGGCGTTGCGGCACCCACCGAGGCTCATCGGCGACCTTGCCGGCCAGCAGGTCCGGGCGACCGGAGTGACGCGGCGGCACGGGCTGTTCGAGCAGCTCGTCACGGTGCCGGGTGCGGGCGTGCAGCTGGTCGTGCGGTCCCCGGACCGAACGGTGGTCGCCAGCATCACGGCGTCGGTGCGGGCGGTTCCGGCGGGGTTCGCCGTCGTCCCCGTCTGTGAGCGGCAGCCGGTGAGGGATGCCGTGGAGGCCCTCGCCGAGGCGGGGCTGGCGTACCGGATCGACCACGCGTCGCTGCCGTCGACGAGGTACGGCGCGCCGCCGGTGACGTTCCAGACCCTCGACGCCGGGATGCTCGTCCCCCTCGGAACAGAGGTGGGACTGACGATCCCGAGCACCTGAGCCAGATGACCCTGTGCCGCAGTACGGTGAGGCAACGGTCGATCAGGAGCCGTGGGCTGCCTGACGTTGTGCAGGGCACGTCCGGCCGTGGGAGGAGAAGTTCGCGATAGGTGCACAAACTTCCATGCAGCGGCTGTTGGCTGCGGTCACGGCCGCGGCCGTGACGCTAGCGGGCCTGGTGGTGATGGCGGCGCCGGCGCAGGCGGCCCCACACAAGTGGGGTACAGCGCTCGCGAGTGAGAAGTCGTACCTCCAGGTCTGCCGGGTGAGGCAGGACAGTGCGTACGGCGCACTGTGGCGGGTGTCGGTGCGCGGCCAGAATGCGTCGGGGGCCAGGCCGGCGATGATGCGGCTGCAGGTCGTTCGGAACTACTGGGCGGGCGACATCCCGGACACAGTGGTGGCCTCCTGGGAGCGGACCGTGAAGCCCGGGACGACGACCGGCGAGGCGCACCGGTACGCGTCGATTCTCAAGGACGATGCCGTGCGTCTGCATCTCCGGCGTCCGGACGGAAGTGGTGGACTGACGTGGGTGGTGCGGCCGACCCAGATCCCGCCGTGCGGCATGGCACCGGACAAGCGCCATCTTG
>JACCUS010000311.1 GCA_013811715.1 Nocardioidaceae bacterium | reverse complement strand
GCGATGCCCGGCTCACCGTCGGACGACCTGATCTTCGCCAGATCGGCGGCACGCACGGTGCCGTCGACGATCGGGAGGTCGTACTCGGTCCCGGTGCGGTTGTCGCGGACGGTCAGTGACGAGCCGGCGGCAGCGCCGGCGGAGTCGGTGTCAGTGGACACGTCGGCTCTCCTTGGTATCGGGCCTTGGGAGTCAGGTGAGTACTCGGATGTCTGATGCAACTAACCTATGCCCAGCGGACAGCTTTGGAAAAACGAGGCGGCACAGCAGTTGTGGTCGTTTTGACCCTGGCCAGTGGCGGCCGGTATCCTAGGCGGTTGTTACACCGGCCATCGCCGAGCCGCCGAACCTCGACCACCCAGAACCGGTCTTGGCGCGCGATGGATCTGTGCAGAAGCTACCGAGACGAACGAAGGTCAACGACCGTGCGCACGTACAGCCCCAAGCCCGGCGACGTCACGCGTGAGTGGTACGTCATCGACGCCACCGACGTGATCCTTGGACGTCTCGCCGTCTCGTCCGCGACACTGCTGCGCGGCAAGCACAAGCCGACGTACGCGCCGCACATCGACACCGGCGACTTCGTGATCATCGTCAACGCCGACAAGGTGGCGCTCTCGGGCGACAAGCGGGAGACGAAGGTGGCGTACCGCCACTCCGGCCACTCCGGTGGCCTGACCGCGACGTCGTACGGCGTGTTGCTCGACAAGAACCCACGCAAGGCCATCGAGAAGGCGGTGTGGGGCATGCTGCCCAAGAACCGTCTCAGCCGGCAGATGTTGAAGAAGCTCAAGGTGTACGCCGGACCCGACCACCCGCACCAGGCGCAGCAGCCGAAGAAGTTCGAGATCACCCAGATCGCCCAGTGAACCGTCCAGTGAATCGCTTCGAAGTGAGGACCATCCGTGGTTGAGACCACTGACACCACCACAGACACCGCGGCCGCCGAAGTGGTCGACACACCCAGTGAGTACTCCACCGAGAGCGCGCCGTCCGCTGACACCCCCGCGCGTTCGGTCAACATCGCCGCCGCCGGCGCGACCGGCCGTCGCAAGGAGGCGGTCGCCAGGGTTCGGATCACCCCCGGCACCGGCCAGTGGACCGTCAACGGCCGCGCCCTGGACGCCTACTTCCCCAACAAGTTGCACCAGCAGCTGGTCAATGAGCCGTTCGTGCTCACCAGCCTCGTGGACCGGTACGACGTCATCGCCCGCATCCACGGAGGTGGGCTGACCGGCCAGGCCGGCGCGCTTCGCCTCGGGGTCTCGCGCGCGTTGAACGACACCGACGTCGAGGCCAACCGGCCGAGTCTGAAGAAGGCCGGCATGTTGACCCGGGACGCTCGCATCAAGGAGCGCAAGAAGGCCGGCCTGAAGAAGGCCCGGAAGGCCCCCCAGTACAGCAAGCGCTAAGCACTGTCTCGCCGTGGCCCGACTGTTCGGCACGGACGGCGTCCGCGGCGTCGCCAACCGCGACCTCACCGCGGAGCTGGCGCTCGACCTCTCGATCGCGGCAGCCCACGTCCTCGGCCAGGTGGGAGTTCCCTCGGGACGCCGCCCGGTTGCCCTGGTGGGCCGAGATCCACGTGCGTCCGGTGAGTTCCTCGAGGCGGCCGTGGTGGGCGGGCTGGCCTCGGCCGGTGTCGACGTACGTCGGCTGGGCGTGCTGCCGACCCCGGGAGTGGCCTACCTGACGGCGGCCACCGAGGCGAACTTCGGGGTGGTGCTGTCGGCGTCGCACAACCCGATGCCCGACAACGGGATCAAGTTCTTCGCCTCCGGTGGCGTCAAGCTCGACGACGAGGTCGAGGACTCCATCGAGGCCTCGATCGGCGAGCCGTGGAACCGGCCGACCGGTGCCGGCGTGGGGCGGGTGACGGACATGGCTGACGCGGTCGGTCGATACGTGGCACATCTGCGCTCCACGCTGCCGGACTCGCTCAGCGGTTTGAAGGTGGTGCTCGACTGCGCCAATGGCGCGGCCGCGGAGGCCGCTCCCCGGGTGTTCACCGAGGCGGGCGCCGACGTCGTGGCCATCAACGACGCGCCCGACGGGCTGAACATCAACGACGGCTGCGGATCGACACATCTCGACGGGCTGCGGGCCGCGGTGGTGGAGCACGGCGCTGACGCGGGCTTCGCCTTGGACGGTGACGCAGACCGATGCCTCGCCGTGGACGCGGCCGGCGAAGTCGTCGACGGCGACCAGCTGCTGGCGATCTTGGCCCTGGCCCTGCGCGACTCCGGCCGGCTGGTCGACGACACGGTCGTGGCGACGGTGATGAGCAACCTGGGGTTCACGCTGGCCATGCGGGAGGCGGGCGTGGGCGTCGTACAGACCAAGGTCGGAGACCGCTACGTGTTGGAGGCGATGCGGTCAGGTGGTTTCACGTTGGGCGGCGAGCAGTCGGGACACCTGATCATCAGCGACCACGCCACCACCGGCGACGGCGTCATGTCCGCGTTGCAGGTGGCGGGTCGGATGTCGTCAACGGGTCGGTCGCTGGCGGAGCTGGCGGGCGTCGTGACCCGGCTGCCACAGGTGCTCGTCAACGTGCCCGACGTGGACAAGTCCCGCGCCCACACAGACGACACGGTGGGAGCGGCCGTCGCCGCCGCCGAGCAAGAACTCGGAGCGAGTGGCCGGGTGCTGTTGCGCCCATCGGGAACCGAGCCCGTCGTCCGGGTCATGGTCGAGGCCGGCTCGGCGGACCAGGCCCGTGCCGTCGCCGAAGAGCTCGCCCACATCGTCAAGTCCTCCCTCGCCATCTAGCGCCGAGGAGCTCGCCCGCGTCGTCATGGCCTCCCTCGCCATCTAGCGCCTAGGAATCGGCTCCTCGGCCGCTGTTCCGAAAGCCAGTCGGCCCTTGCTCGTGGCGGCCGCTGCCCCGGCGGATGGTCTTCTGGAGGGCCGAATCTGCCTTGTATACATGGCAGGCGGCCTGTCTACAAGGCAGATCTGCCTTGCAAACTGTGGGTTTGCCATGTTTACAAGGCAAA
>JACCUS010000299.1 GCA_013811715.1 Nocardioidaceae bacterium | reverse complement strand
TCTGAGAGGAATGGATTCATGCGAAGTGAGCAGGTCGAGTTCTCCGGGTCGCAGGACACCCGATTGGCGGGCCGCCTGGACCTGCCGGACGCGCCGCCACAAGCGTTCGCGCTCTTCGCGCACTGCTTCACCTGCAGCAAGGACGTGCTCGCCGCGTCGAGGATCGCGCAGGCCCTGACCGGGTTCGGCATCGCGGTGCTGCGTTTCGACTTCACCGGTCTCGGGGGCTCCGACGGCGACTTCGCCAACACCAACTTCAGCTCCAACGTCGCCGACCTGGTCAATGCGGCGGGCTACCTGCGCAGCCACCACCAAGCCCCCACGATCCTGGTCGGTCACTCCCTCGGTGGTGCGGCCGTCCTCGCCGCCGCAGAGCAGGTGCCCGAGATCCGAGCCGTCGCCACCATCGGGGCTCCGGCGGGCACCGAGCACCTGCTGCACCTTCTCGGCGAGAGCCGACAGGAGATCGAGCGAGCCGGTGAGGCCGAGGTGTGCCTGGCCGAGCGCCCCTTCCGGATCCGCAAGCAGTTCCTCGATGACATCACCAGCCAGCCCCAGGCGGACCGGATCCGAGGACTCGGAGCGGCCCTGCTGGTGATGCACTCCCCGTCCGACGAGACGGTGGGGATCGACAACGCCCGCCGGATCTTCGACGCCGCCCGCCACCCGAAGTCGTTCGTCTCCCTCGACGGGGCCGACCACCTGCTCACCCGGCCGGCCGATGCCCGTTTCGCGGCCTCGATGCTGGCGGCCTGGGCGAGCCGGTACCTCGACGACGACACACCGCCGGCACCCCGCTCCGCGTCGGCGCCGTCGGCGGTGGTCTCCGAGGAGGGCCTGGTCGTGGTGTCCGAGAACGGGCGCGGCCAGTACGGACAACGCATCACCGTCGGCGGGCACGTGCTGAGCGCGGACGAGCCGGCTCCGGTCGGGCAGGACACCGGGCCCTCGCCGTACGACCTGCTGCTCGCCGGCCTGGGCGCCTGCACCTCGATGACGCTGCGCATGTACGCCGCGCGTAAGCAGTGGCCCCTGGACAACGTGACAGTCTCGTTGCGCCACTCTCGGATCCACGCCAAGGACTGTGCGGACTGCGCGACCCAATCCGGCCAGTCCGGCCAGCTCGACCGCGTGGACCGCGTGATCCAGCTGACCGGCGATCTCGACACCGAACAGCGCCGCCGGCTCCTCGAGATCGCGGACCGGTGCCCCGTTCACCGAACCCTGCACGCCGAGGTCGATGTGCGCACCACCCTGGTGTCGGACGACGCAGCCCCCGAGGTGGCCGAAGGGCTGACAGCCGCGACGATCGCGGCGCCGGCATGAGCTCACTGCCCATCGGCGACCACGCCCTGCTGTCGGACCGGCACTCCGCCGCCCTGGTCTCGTCCGGCGGCTCGGTCGACTGGCTGTGTATGCCCCGTTTCGACAGTCCCTCGATCTTCGCCGCCATTCTCGACGACGACGCCGGCCACTGGTCGATCCGCCCAGTCGGCGAGTTCGACGTCGAGCGCCAGTACGTCGCCGGCAGCATGGTGCTGCTCACGACGTTCCACACCCCCGAGGGAACCCTCGAGCTGCGCGACACCCTGGCTCTCGGGGACACCCACGACCCGCACGCTCTCGGTGAGGGCGCACCCCACCTTCTGGCCCGGACCGTGACCTGCCCCCGAGGTCGCGTCATGGTGACCATGTCGTTCCGGGCACGTCCGGAGTACGGGCTGGTCGCGCCGGTGATGACCGCCGTGGACGGCGGGTTGGTCGCGGCCGGGGGCGCGGACCGGCTGACGTTGTCGAGCACCGTTGCGCTCGAGGTGGATCGTGACGAGACCAGCGCCCGCTTCGAGCTCGGGTCCGGCGAGCGCGCTTGCTTCGCCCTGGAGCACTCAGCCCTCGGCGCAGCCCAGCCGACGGTGCGCACCGGACCAGAGATCACGGCCGCGCTCGACGAGACGGTGACCGGCTGGCGGGAGTGGTCCGAGCTCCACCAGAGCTACCAGGGCCCCTGGTGCGAGCTCGTTCACCACTCGGGGCGCGTCCTGCAGGCGCTGAGCTACCAGCCAACCGGGGCGATCGTGGCCGCGGCGACCACCTCCCTTCCCGAGCAGGTCGGCGGCGAACGGAACTGGGACTACCGCTACTCCTGGGTCCGCGACGCGAGCATGACGATGCAGGCGCTGTGGGTCGCCGCCTGCCCGGACGAGGCGTACGAGTTCTTCGACTTCATGGCCAGTGCCGCCGCAGGGTCCTTCACCGACCGTCCGCTGCAGATCATGTTCGGGATCGGCGGCGAGCACGACCTCTCCG
>JACCUS010000264.1 GCA_013811715.1 Nocardioidaceae bacterium | reverse complement strand
CCAACGTGGCGCGGCTGGGTGAAAGGCTGACCCGCTTGCGCAGCTCGACCGGCTTGGTGAAGTCCAGCACCGGCCAGCCTCGCTCGACGGCGGTCCTGCGCAGCGTCTTGTCGGGGTTGACCGCGTGCGGCTGACCGACCGCCTCGAGCATCGGCAGGTCGGTCGCGGAGTCGCTGTAGGCGTGGGAGGAGTCGAGGTCATAACCCTCCCGCTCGGCCAGCTCGCGGATGGCGTCGGCCTTGTTCGCGCCGTAGGCGTAGAAGTCGATCTGACCGGTGTAGCGCCCGTCGGTCTGCCCCATCATGGTGGCGATCACCCGGTCGGCGCCCAGCATCGCCCCGATGGGCTCGACGACCTCCGTCCCGGAAGTCGACACGATGACGACGTCATGACCCTTCGCGTGGTGCTGCTCGATCAGGCCGACCGCCTCGTCGTACACGAGCGGATCGACGATGGTGTGCAGCGTCTCGGCAACGATGTCCTTGACCGTCTGAACGTGCCAGCCGGTGGCCTGGCCGGACAGGTAGCGGCGCATCCGCTCCATCTTGACGTGGTCGACCCCGCCCGTCAGGTAGACGAACTGCGCGTACGCGCTGCGCAGCACCGAGCGGCGGCTGATCAGGCCGCCCTGGTAGAAGGACCGGCTGAACGCCAGCGTGCTCGACTTGGCGATGATCGTCTTGTCGAGGTCGAAGAAGGCCGCCTGTCTGCCGGTTGCCGCCGCCACAGAAGCTCCCTCCCCTTCCACCGTGCGGTGAGACGAACACATTCGAGGATACGGGTCGGCGTGGTGGGATTGCGCAACCTGCCGGGTTGGGGGGTAGAGTTGTTGGCGGAACTCCAGCGACACTCCCCCCTCGTCGCTGGACACCGGGTCCGATCCCATCCCCCCCGGGATCGAGACCCCTGGCGGCCCCCGGTACCCCCCCACCGGGGGCCGCCCCTTTTCTCGACGGCGCATCCGCCGGGCGCAGTCCACAGGCCGGACAGTCCGTCGATTTGTCCACAGCCCTGCGCCGGGTTGCTGTGCTCGCTGGTGTGGTACGACGATGCTGGCCGGCATGGAACGTGTCACCGCCTCCGGTCCGCCGCTCATCGTGACCGACGATCCGGACCTGCTCGAGCAGCTGCTCCGGCTGTGCGCCGCCTCCTCTGTCACCCCCGACGTCATCGGCGATCCCGCCGCCGCTAGACGCACCTGGTGGCAGGCACCGTGCGTCCTGGTCGGCGAGGACCGCGCGGACGAGGTCGCCCGGCTCGACCTGGGCCGCCGCCCCGACGTCGTGCTGGTCGCGGCCGGGCCGGAGTCGACGCAGGTGTGGAGGCGCGGGGTGGCCATCCGGGCCGACCACGTCGCCGTGCTCCCACAGGCTCAGGCCTGGCTGGTCGAGCGGCTCACCGACTCCATCGACGGGTCAGCCGGTGTGGCGACCGTCCTCGGCGTGATCGGCGCCCGTGGAGGCGCGGGCGCCTCCACGTTGGCTGCCGCCCTGGCCTCGTCGGCAGCGCGAAGAGGCGGGCGACCGTTGCTCGTAGACGCCGACCCGCTCGGCGGCGGGATCGAGTTGGTGCTGGGCTGCGAGGGGGTCCCGGGGCTGCGATGGCCAGAGGTCGCGTCCACCCAGGGCCGCGTCAGCGCCGTTGCTCTGCGGGCTGCGCTGCCTGAGGTCGACGACGTTGCCGTGCTCTCGTGGGATCGCGGCGACACCACCACCGTCGATCCGAGCACGATGCGAGCGATGCTGGCGGCTGGGCAACGGGGTGCGGGCCTGGTGGTGATCGACCTGCCCAGGCGGCTCGACGACCCCGCCGTCGACGCCGTGACGATGACCGACACGCTGCTGCTGGTGTGTCCGACCGACGTCCGAGCTGCCGCGGCCGCAGGGCGGCTGCTCGGGGGGCTGCGCACGCTGTGTGCCGACCTACGCCTGGTGGTGCGGGAGACCCGCGGCTCCGACGTCACCGCCGACGCCCTCGCCGACACGCTCCGGCTGCCACTGGCGGCGACGATCCCGACAACCCGGGGTCTCGACCGCGCGGTCAACGAGGGGCTCGGTCCGGTTGCGCGAGGGAGACTTGCTTCGCGGTGCTCACGGCTGCTCGACGCGCTGAGCGTCCCCGGGCTGGACCAGTGACGTCCGCCGCGCACCCCGACCTGCTCGACCGGGTCCGCTCCAGGCTGGCCGAGCAGGGCGCGGAACCGACCGCCGCCCGTGTCGCCGACGTGTTGCGTTCCGAAGGGCGGCTGATCGGCGACTCCGCCGTCCTCGACGTCGTCGACGCGCTGCGCCGCGACATCGTCGGCGCCGGACCACTCGACGCATTGCTTCGGGTCGAGGGGGTCACCGACGTGCTCGTCAACGGACCGGACGCGGTGTACATCGACTCGGGTCGCGGCCTGCAGCCGACCGAGGTTCGATTCGCCGACGACGCGGCGGTACGGAGACTGGCACAGCGGCTGGCATCGACGGCCGGCCGGCGCCTCGACGACGCGTCCCCCTACGTCGACGTGCGTCTTCGCGACGGCACCCGCTTCCACGCCGTACTCGCGCCGCTCGCGCGTCCGGGCACATGTCTGTCGCTTCGGGTGCCAGCGCGCCGGACGCTCACGGTGGACGACCTGACGGCCGGGGCGCTCGTCGACGCGGCGGGAGCCGAACTCCTGCTCGGCATCGTCGCGTCGAAGGCCGCGTTCATCATCTCGGGCGGGACCGGCTCCGGGAAGACCACGTTGCTGGCGGCACTGCTCTCGTACGTCGACCCCCGCGAGCGCATCGTGATCGTCGAAGACGCGAGTGAGCTGCGGCCCCGCCACGGCCACGTCGTGTCGTTGGAGTCGCGGCAGGCCAACGTCGAGGGCATCGGGGAGATCCCGCTGCGTGACCTGGTCCGACAGGCCCTGCGGATGCGGCCCGACCGGCTCGTCGTAGGCGAGGTCCGAGGCGCCGAGGTCGTCGACATGCTGGCCGCGATGAACACGGGGCACGAAGGGGGCTGCGGAACTGTCCACGCCAACTCGGCGCGCGATGTTCCTGCCCGGCTCGAGGCGCTCGGCGTGGCGGCTGGCCTGTCCCGCGACGCGGTGCACTCGCAGATCGCTGCGGCGCTCGACGTGGTCATCCATCTGCACCGAGGAGCGGACGGAGTGCGCCGGGTCGGCGAGGTGTCCACCGTCGAGCGGCAGACGAGTGGGCTCGTCGAGGTGCTTCCAGCAGTCTCGTTCGGTGTCGATGGGCGACCTTCGACGGCTGGCGGCTCTCGACGGCTCGAGCACCTTCTCGTGAGGCACGGAAGATGACTACCTCCTTCCTCGTGTGTCTTCTGTTGACGTTCAGCTGTGCGTGGGTGTGGCTGTCGGCCGGAGCGGGCATCCGACGGATCGTCCCCGATGCCGACGAGTCCCGCCTGCCGAGCCGGCTGCCCGTGCTCGCGATCGGCGTCGGTCTGGCCGCCGTGGCCTGGTGGCTGTTGCGGGGAGGCGGGGTGCAGGTTCTGGTGCTCTCCGGCGGAGTCCTAGTTGCCGCCTCGGTGATCGCCCGACTGGCCTCTGGTGCGCGCCTGCGTCGGATGAGAAGGCGGCGGCAGCTGGTCGTCATCGAGTTTTGCGACGCACTAGCGGCCGAGATGCAGGCGGGGGCCGCCGCGGGAGTCGCGGTCGAGCGGTCGTCACGTTCCTGGCCGGAGCTCGCCCCGGTCGCCTCGGCTGCCCGGCTCGGCGGGGATGTCGCGCAGGCGCTGCGAGAACGGGCAGCGGTCCCTGGATTGGACGGGCTCAGGGCGATCGCCGCGGCCTGGGAGGTGGCCGTCCACTCCGGGGCGGTGCTGGCCGGAGTCCTGGACCGGGTGGCGGCCGGGTTGCGCGCGGACGACGAGGCCCGGGCGGAGGTCACAGCCGCGCTGGGTCCACCGCGCGCCACGGCGAAGATGCTAGCGGTGCTGCCGGTCTTCGGTCTCGCGCTAGGAGCTTCCATGGGGGCCAGGCCGTTGCAGTTCCTGCTGCACACCAACGTTGGCGTCGGCTGT
>JACCUS010000253.1 GCA_013811715.1 Nocardioidaceae bacterium | reverse complement strand
TGGACATGCGGTCGCGGCGCAGCGCGAGCACAGCATCGAGAGACGGTCGTGCGTCGCGGTCTCGGGGCACACCCGGCGTGTCAGGCATCTCGTCCCAGGGCAGGTCCAGGGGATCCCACGGCGACGGTTCACCGAGCATCGCCCGCCTGATCCAGGAGTCGGTGGCGAACACGAGGTGCCGCAGCGTCTCGATGAACGACCACTCACCGTCGACCGACTCATGCAGCAGGTCCGGGTCCAGCCGGCGGGCCCGTCCGACGGTCTCGTCCCAGAGCCTCTCGATGATGTCCCACGCTTCGCGGAAGCCGGCCGGGTTCGTCGGGCGCATCTTGGCCCGGTCGGGGTACCGCCTGTCGAGCTCGGCGTTGACCAACGGGCCGATGTCGACACCGTTGACCGTCAGGTTCTCGATCTCGCCATGTATGTCGACGTCGACCAGCTCGACACCGCGCATCACGACGCCGCTCAGGTCGACGCCGCGGAACCGGGCGTTGGCCATGTCGACGGTGCGGAACTCCGCGCCGCTGAGGTCAACGCGCTCAAACCGGGAGCCGCGGAGCTCGGTATGAATGAAGTCAGCCATAATGCCGACGCTAGCGCCATATGCGGACGATCGGCCGCCGGTATGGCAGGTACTTCCGCGACAGCTGCTGGTTCCGCCAGCCCTGGAGCATCCGCTCGGACGGCACTACCGCGACACCCACGCACCTCTGCCTTAAGGCCAGAAGGAGAAACCACTGATCGTCTTCAGCGACGTAACCGTCGACGGATTCATGGCCGGACCGGACAACGACCTCGACTTTATGGTCGATGACCCCCAGCTCGAGGACGAACTGACGGGCATGCTCATGTCCGTTGCAGACACCATCGTCGTTGGTCGCAAGACGTTCCCCGACATGGCTGCCCACTGGAATACTGCGGACGGCGATTTGGCCGCCTGGATGAACGCGACGCCGAAGGTCGTGCTGTCAACAGACAGCAGCTACGACGTCGGCGCCTGGCAAAACGCGACACTTGCCGCCGGAGAGGGAGTGGACCAGGTTCGCCGCTTGAAGGCGTCCTCCGGTGGAGGCTTGGTGACGTTCGGGGAGTGCACACCGTTCGCTCGCTCGTCACCGCAGATCTCGTCGACGAGTACGGGCTGAAGTTCAATCCCGCGATCGTCGGTCTTGGTGGGTCAATGTTCTCCGATGTGGTCGAACGCAGAGCGCTGACGTTGCGCAGCCGAGATCCTTCCCGTCCGGCGCCGTCGCTGTGATCTACTCGACGTGATGCCGGTCGGGAGGTCCACCTCGGGCCCGGACGCGATCTGGAGGGGTCACGCGAGAGGCGGCGAGTGCCTGCGCAGGCGAGGCATGTGGTCCACAGGTCGGTATCGCCGACGAAATGGCGGCCCCGTCGGACGCGAGGTCCACTCACTCACTGAACGCTTCGACGTCGAGCTCGACTCTGACCGTGTCGGCGACGACGATTTTCGCACCGTCACTGGCCGTGCCGCCGACGCCGAAGTCGGACCGTCGCAGGGTCGTACGACCGGAGAAGCCGACGCGTGGCTCGCCCTGAAGGCCCGTCTCGTCGAAGCCGAGGTACTCGAGCTCTATCTGCACGGAGCGCGTTACCTGCTTGATCGTGAGGTTACCGGCGAGCGACGGTGCTGGCCCGCTCAGGTCCAGCCCCGTGCCCTGGAACGTCATGGTCGGGTACTGCTCGACATCGAAGAAACGCAGCGAACGCAGATCCTGGTCACGGATCTCGACGCCTGTGTTGATCGAGGAGAGGGAGATCGTGGCATCTGCTGTGGACTCGGACAGCTCCTCCGAAATGGTGATCGTGCCGTGGAAGTCGTCGAAACTTCCACGCACCTTGCTCATCAAGTGCCGGAGTGTGAAGCCCACCGAGCTGTGGGCCGGGTCGATGGTCCAGGTGCCGGCGGGGATCCCATCGAGTTCGCCCGCGGTGATCGAGGTCTCGTTCATCTGGTGCTCCTTGCTTTCGTTTCCTGTACGGGCTTGTAGACCGCCGTGGCCGACGTTATTCATCGGTGACGCGCCGACTAGTAGCTCGCGGACCTGATCCTGGCTCACGACTGGCTCACCGTGAACCTCCACTGACCTGGTAGCGGAGGTGCAGGACGCCGGGCGCTTCCAGGGCCCCGACCAATGTCAGTTCGGTGTGGTCCGGAACGAGAGTGCCGAAGAGGGGGCGGCCCTCACCGAGGAGCACCGGGATGAGGTGGATCTCCATCTCGTCGAGCAGCCGGCCCGGAGGCACTGTTGTGCCGTGTGCGCCGTGTGGTCGCTACAGTCGGTTGATTCAGCTGATGCAATACGGCGCTTGGCTGACACCCTGCGTATCAAGAGCAGTCGTGTTCCAACCCTTGAAGATCACCCACATATCAAGCAGATCGGACCAGCGGCACATGGTTTCCCGGGTGGGCGTACAGTTCTTTGCTGCCAAGGGTTTGCACGCCGACCATTCAAACGTGCGACGTCTGCCCGTGCAGGAGCAGCAGGGTGTACGCCGCAATGGATTTCGCGTCGGTGATGGTGCCGTCGTTGATCATGCGCTCGACGTCGGCACGGGTGAACCAGGCCGACCGCATGTCCTGCTCCTCGAGCTCCCGCTGCGGCGCGCCGTGCGTCAGGTCGGTGGCCAGGAAAACCCTGCACCGTTGGCTGAACATGCCTGGCGCGACGTCGAGCGTGCCGAGCGGGGTCAACCTCCTGGCCAAGAGCCCTGTTTCTTCGCGCAGCTCGCGTGTGGCCAGCGCCGCCGCGTCGACGTCGAGTCGCTGGTCGGCGCTTCCGGAGGGGAACTCCCAGCGCCGGCCGGCCACCGGGTACCGGTACTGCTCGACGAGATGCAACCGGTGGCCGTCGGCCGGGATGATCAGCGCGATGTCCGGGCTGTCCACCACGCCGTAGATGCCGGTGGATCCGTCCGAGCGACGGATCGCGTCTTCCCGGACCGCCATCCACGGGTTGGCGTACACCTGTTTGCTGCCAAGGGTTTCCACGGCGATCATTGTGC
>JACCUS010000177.1 GCA_013811715.1 Nocardioidaceae bacterium | reverse complement strand
CGACAGGCCACTGCTGATCCGAGAACATGGGTGCATCTTATTCTCACTTAAGTGTAGAACTGAGAATTGATCCCCAAGGAGTTGCGCGACGAACTCGGTATCGGGGCGGGCAGCGAGGTGGACTTCGAGCGGGCCGACGACACCATCGTCATCCGCAAGATCAGCGACGGACCATCTCGGGGGCGCCGGCTGGCGGAGCGGTTGCGGGGTCGGGGGTGACGTCGCGATGATGACCGACGAGATCATGGCGCTCACCCGAGGCGACTGACGGGTGACGCACGGAACCCTCATCACCCCAACGTGTTTCTCGACGTGCTCACCGAGGACGAGACCTGGCTCGACTGGTCGGTGGAGTCGCTGGCTGTCCGTGCCGAGGCCGGTCCGCTGTGGATCAACCCGATCATCTACGCCGAGGTGTCGGCCCGGTTCTCACGGATCGAGGAAGTCGAAGCCGCCTGCCGCCGTCGATGACACGGGTGCGCTGGGCCGGTCAGCCCTCGGTGTGCTGGAGGTCCGTGAGCGCCTAGCCTTCGTCACTTCTCAGCCTGAGGTGGGCCAGGACGGCGAGCACCCGTCGATTGTCGTCCGGCTCGGGCAGCAGCCCGAGCTTCATGAAGACGGCAGCGACGTGAGACTCGACCGTCTTGGGATGGATGAAGAGTTGCTGTGCGATGGCGTGGTTGGAGCGCCCTTCGGCCATCAGCGCGACCACCTCCCGCTCCCGAGGCGACAGCGGCTCTACAGGGGTGGGCCGCCGAGGGCCTCCCATCAGCCGGCTGACCACCTCCGGGTCCACCGCCGAACCGCCGCGAGCCACGCGGCGAATGGCTTCGGCGAACTCGGCGATGTCGGCGACCCGCTCCTTGAGCAGGTACCCCACGCCGCCGCCTCCACCGGAAAGAAGTTGCAGCGCGTAACGTGTCTCGAGGTGCTGCGAGAGCACGACCACCCCCACCTGAGGGTGAGCCTGTTTGATCGCCACGGCTGCCCGCAGACCTTCGACGGTGTGGGTCGGCGGCATGCGTACGTCGACGATGGTGACGTCGGGGCGCAGCTCGGTGACCCGGTCGAGCAGCTCGTCAGCTGTGTCCAGCTGGGCCAGCACCTCGAACCCTTCGTCCTCGAGCAGGCGGGCCACTCCCTGGCGCACCAGGGCGGCGTCGTCCGCCAGGATCACCCGCATGGGAGGTGGGCGATCACACTGGTGCCCTGCCCTGCCTCACTGCACAGACTCAGGCGGCCTCCGAGGGCCTCCACCCGATCCCGCAGGCCCTCCAGGCCGGATCCGGTGCGGACGAGGGCGCCCCCGACGCCGTCGTCGGTCACCTCCACCGCGAGCCCCTGCGCCGTACGGACGGCTCGGACCAAGACCTGCGAAGCATGGGCGTGCTTGGCCACATTCGCCAACGCCTCGGAGACAACGAAGTAGGCAGCTGCTTCCACCGGGGCGGCCAGGCGAACCGGGGCATCGAGCTCCAGGCGCACGGGCACCGGCGAGCGTTCGGCGAGCGACTCCACGGCTGCGACAAGGCCCTCCTCGGTGAGGATCGGCGGGTGCAGTCCGGCAGCGAGTTCGCGCAGCTCGTGCAGGGCGGCGCTGAGCTCGTCGGCGGCTTCGGCGAGCAGGTCGCTGACACCAGGGTGAGCCGCCGTTCCCAACCGAGACCGAGCCAGACGCAGCGCCAGGGACAGGGTGACCAACCGCTGTTGGGCGCCGTCGTGCAGGTTGCGCTCCACCCGGCGCCGCGCCGCGTCACCTACTTCCACGATCCGGGCACGGGAGGCGCGCACCTCCTCCAACCGGTTCGTGACCTCGGCGTGGAGGCGGTGGTTCTCGAGGGCGAGACCGGCGGCCGCGCAGACCGCGTCGAGCAACGCCGGCTCCTCGAGCACGGCCCGGTCGTGAACGAGCGCGCCCACCGGCTGGCCGGCCCGTTCGATCGTCGTCACGGCCAGTCGATCATCGTGCGGCGGAAGCGTCACGGGATGGCCCTCGGCGTCCCGGTAGCCACCCGAGTCAGAGTCCCAGGAAGCGAGTTCGACGGCGGGATCGCGCAACGCCTTGGCGACTGCCGCCCGCAGCTCGCCGCGAGCCGGTCCCTTCCTCAGCTCGACCACCAACGTGCCGACGCCACCTCCCGCCAAGCGGCTGCGCAGCATCCCGGCGAGGAAAGCGAGCGGGATGGCCAGGAAGCTGACCTCCTCGACGAGGTTCCAGCCTTCGCCGACTCGCCATGGCGTCCCGAGCTCTTCGAGGATCTGCGCCGCCGACACCGCCCCGTACACCCATGTCGTCGGCAGCACCGGGACGAGGGTGCGCCGGGCGGCGGATGTCCCTCGCCGCCAGTGAGCTGCCAGCACAAGTGTCACGGCGACGATCCCCGTCAAGGTGGCGACCTTGATCGCGACGCCGAGGACCTGACCGAGTCCGTTCGCGTCGTCGACGGCGAACAGGTTGGTGGGGCAGTCGCGGCATCCGTCGAGGTCCACGAGGGCGACGCCCGAGACGATGACGACGTAGGCGCTGATGACGATCAGGCGTTCGACCCGAGAGGACAGGCGACCGCTGGGAAAGGCGACCGCCATGTGGACGACCAGGGCGATGGGAACGAAGACCAGGACCAAGCCGATCGTGAACCCGAGCGCGGTCGTGCCGACCCACAGAAAGCAGCGGGCCGCCAACCACACCATGCCTGCGGCGATCATCAGGATCCCGGTGACGCTGTCGGGTCGCCGGGCCGAGGTGCCGAGGCCGGCCACGACGAACAGCAGTCCGGCAAGGAGCTCCCGGCCGGCGACGACGGGCTCGACGCCCCTGGCGACGGCTGGCCCCACCGAGCCGGCCACGAGGGCGGTCGTGAGTGCGATCAAGCCCGCTCGCCACCGACTGCTCATCGGCCGGCCTCGTAGAGCTGCGCGAGCAACCGTCCGGTGAGATCGGCCTTGGCCAGGAAACCGCCGGTCGGGCTCCGGGTGAGCCGCGACCCGTAGTCCGTGGCACTGCGGCTGGAGGTGAGTACGACGACGGGTCGGGACCCAACGACGGCCAGGGCCTCGGCGACCGCGAACCCGTCCATGTCGGGCAGTTGGATGTCGAGCAGCACCAGCTGCGGTGTCAGAGTCAGCACCGCGGCCAGGGCGGTAGCACCGTCGGCCGCCTCACCGACCACGTCGAACCCCCCCTCCTGCAGCAGGCGACGAGCCATGCTGCGGAAGCCGGGGTGATCGTCGACGATCAGCACGGTCGGTCCCATGGTGCTGATGGTGGCCCCGTCTCCATCAATCGGCTACGGGGTTGACCCTGAAATCGGGGCTGACCCTGATGCCCGGCCATGGTGACGCCTCGTAGGTTCCGTGCAGCCGCCGAGCCAAGGAGAACAGCGATGCCCACGAGCGCCGTCACCCAGTCCCCGACCCCCGAGCACGCCGCGACACGCG
>JACCUS010000139.1 GCA_013811715.1 Nocardioidaceae bacterium | reverse complement strand
CACGTCGACCACCTCGGGGTAGATCGCCGTGGTCGCCGCATGGTAGATGTAATCCACCGGTGGGGCGGTCGCGGAGATGGACTTCATCGCGCTATCAAGGATAGGGGCTGTTCCATTGCGACTCGCGCCACCTGACCACGGTCGACGTACAACAGTCACAATGCGGTCAAACCAGGGACAGACAGACTCACTCGTCGCAACGGTCGCTCCCGCAGTGGCGAGTTCCGCTGCCGTCCAGCCGTCGTACGGCATCAACGCAGAGGGGCCCGGCGCCAACGCCGGTCAACGCCAAAAACTCCGTCAACAGCTACTACTACCAGGCCCCGGCGCCGACCTTCAGCCAGGAGGGACGAGTTCGAAGGGACAGATCCGGTAACCGGACATCCGCCTGTGAGTCAGCGACTGGTAGAACTCGTCCGCTTCATCTGTGATGAGATCCATGCGCTTCGTCTCGGTCGCGTCGAACACCGCCTTGGTGAGCCGTCGGGCGATTCCGAGTCGGTCGCCGGCCTCCCCCGCTCCTACCAAAGGTGTGCCACGTCGATGACGAGCCGGGAGTCGTCGCCGGGGCCACCCAGGGTGAACGCCCGGAACGGCAGTCGTGCCCGCACGCCGAGCCCGATCGTCGTCTGGCCCTCGAAGCTTCCCGCCCAGGCCACCTGGCGGAACGTCCGGTAGCCGCTCACGTTTGTGAGCTCGCGCCGGTTGTCCGGACGGTAGGTCGGCTTGCCGTCCTTGCTGTACGCCGGTGCGCGCACCGCGACCTCGAGCTGCTGGTCGCCCCGCAGCCGGACGAGTTGACCGGAACCGTCGTAGCGGACTGCCTTGACGTACTGGACGGAGTAACCGGTCGCCCTGTGGTTGAGATCGATGACCAGCCGGTCGAAGCAGCGGTGGCGACCGGATCGGACGTCCACCAGCTTGGCCCTGCTGGCCTTGTCGGATGCCTCCCGTTGTGATCCCCACTGGACCGCGCACGACTTGGCATTTTCTGCATTGGCCGACGTTGCCACAACGGCGGCCGGAACTCCGGTGAACGCAAGGCCGATGACCAGCGAACGGACCAGGAGCTTGGAGCGATGGATACTTTCCATGATGTCCCCCTCTCGGACACCAGTTGGACGCCCGACGGCCCGGTTGGGTTTACCGGGCCGCGAGCCGGACAATCCCTTACGAGGCAGACTCAGCGGTTGCGCGCCCTGACCTGTTCGGCCGCGGCAGGCAGCACCGCATGCAGGTCACCGACCACACCGAAGTCGACCAGCTCGAAGATCGGAGCCTCCTCGTCCTTGTTGACGGCGACGATGGTCTTCGCCGTCTGCATCCCGGCCCGATGCTGGATCGCCCCGGAGATGCCGGTCGCGACGTACAGCTGCGGCGAGACGGTCTTCCCGGTCTGACCGATCTGGTACGAGTGCGGGTACCACCCGGAGTCGACGGCTGCCCGCGACGCCCCGACCGCGGCGCCCAGCGCGTCGGCGAAGTCCTCCACCGGCGCGAAGTCGCCGCCGGTGCCGCGTCCGCCGGCCACGACGATCGCGGCCTCGTTGAGCTCGGGCCGGCCCGTCGCAGCGCGTGGTTTGCGCTCGATGACCTTCGCGGCTTTGGCGGCGTCGCTGACGGTGGCGCTGAAGACCTCCTCTGCCGCCGAGCCCTCGACCGCCTCCGGAGTGGTCGAGTTGGGCTTGACCGTGATGATCGGAGTTCCCCTGGTGACGACCGCCGTCACCGTGTAACCGCCGGCGAAGACCGACTGGGTGGTGACCGGGCCGTCGTCTCCGGTCTGGATGTCCACGGCGTCGGTGACCACCCCTGAACTCGTCTTGATGGCCAGCCGGCCAGCGATCTCCTTGCCCTCGGCACTCGACGCGATCAGCACCGCGCCCGGAGACTTCGCCTCGACCAGCTGCGCCAGCGCCTCTGCCTTGGGTGCGACGAGGTAGTCGGTCAGGTCGGAATCGTCGAGCACATATACCTTCTCAGCGCCGAATCGCTTCAAGACCACCCGTGCTTCGGCGATGCCAGCGCCGATGAACACGGCGGCCGGCGCACCGAGGCGACGCGCCATCGTCAGGAGCTCACCGGTGGTCTTGCGGACGGAGCCGTCGATGTGGTCGACCAGGACGAGTATCTCGGTCATGCGCAGCGAACTCCCTAGTGGCGTGGCTCTCAAATCGTTTGCCGGATGCGGCGGTCCGGGAGACAGACCACTATATGAACTTCTTGTCGGCGAGGAAGCCGACAAGCTGGTCGGCGCCCTTGCCGTCTTCGTTTGTCACCACGGTCCCGGCGGTGCGGGGCGGCCGCTCCTCGAACGAGGCGACTCTGGTCCACGCGGCGTCGAGTCCGACCGCATCGGCGTCCACGGCCAGGTCAGCCAGCGTCAGCTGCTCGACCGGCTTCTTCTTGGCCGCCATGATGCCCTTGAAGGACGGGTAGCGGGGCTCGTTCGCCTGGTCGGTCACGCTCAGGAGCAGCGGCGTGGCAGCCTCGATCGTCTCGGTGGCTGCGTCGCCGTCGCGGCGCACCCGCACCGTCGTACCGTCGACTGTGACCTCAGACCCGAAGGTCGCCTGTGGGAGGCCCAAGCGCTCGGCCAGCATCGCAGGTACCACACTCATCGACCCGTCCGTCGATGCCATCCCGCAGATCACGATGTCGGGAGCCTGTCGTTCGATCGCCTTGGCCAGCACCAACGATGTCGCCACTGCGTCCGATCCGTGGATCGCCTCGTCGCAGATGTGTACGCCGGAGTCGGCGCCCATTTGCAATGACTTCAAGATCGCCGCCCGCGCCTCCTCGGGACCGGCGGTGACCACGACGACCTCGGCGTCCGCCGCCTCGCGGATCTTGAGCGCCTCCTCGACGGCGTACTCGTCCAGCTCCGACAACAGGCCGTCGACGCCCAAGCGGTCGACGGTGGTGTCGGCGTTGAACCTCCGTTCAGCCGTCGCGTCCGGCACGTACTTCACGCAGACAACAATCTTCATGCCTTGGGGGCCCTCCTGTATGCAAGCGGCGACCGAGTCTGACGGTCGGCTGAGCCCCCATCATCCCCCATGGACACAGCCGAGGCGGCTACGGAAGGACAATCTTGTCGATGACGCGGGCGGCGTCGACCTCCAGCGGGCCGTCAGCGGCCCTCGAATTCGGCCTTGCCTGGTCCGTTCTCGACGAACGACGTCATGCCGATCGAGCGGTCCTCGGTGGCGAAAAGGCTCGCGAACTGCTGGCGCTCTATCTCCAATCCCGTCTCCAGGTCAACCTCGAGTCCACGGTCGATCGCCTCCTTGGCGGCGCGGATCGCGAAAGCGGGCCCGTTGACGAACGTCGAAGCCCACTCAACGGCCGCGTCGTAGACCTCCTCGGCCGGCACCACCTTGTCGACCAGCCCCATGCCGAGCGCTTCTTCGGCGCCCACGAACCGACCTGTGAAGACGATGTCCTTGGCCTTGGCTGGCCCGACCAGCCGGCTGAGCCGCTGGGTCCCGCCCGCGCCGGGAATCACCCCGAGGAGGATCTCCGGTTGTCCGAGCTTGGCGTTGGTCGCGGCTATGCGTACGTCGGCGCAGAGCGCCAGCTCACACCCTCCGCCCAAGGCGTAGCCCGTGACAGCCGCTGCGACGGGTTTGGGGATGCGCGCCACGGAGGAGAACGAGGACGTCAGCCGACCGGAGTGCCTGACCATATCGGTGTAGGACATCTCCGCCATCTCCACGATGTCGGCTCCGGCGGCGAAGACGCGCTCGCCGCCATAGACGACCACTGCCCGGACGTCCTCGCGCTCGGTGGCCTCGGCGGCAGCCGCCCGGATCTCCTCCTGCATGGCCACATTGAGAGCGTTCATCGGGGGCCGGTCGAGCCGGATGGTGCCCACGCCGTCGGAGACATCGAGTCGCACGAGTTCAGCCATGGTCGCAGAGCGTATCCGACGGCCCGCCTCCCCAGGGAGACGGTCGAATTCGGCAAGATGCTCCCATGACCTCGCCGACCGACACCGACGCGGTGTGGCCAGGGCACCACTACGACCTCGGTGCCAGCCACGACGGGAGCGGCGCCAACTTCGCCGTCTGGGCGCCCAACGCGTCGACCGTCACCTTGTGTCTCTTCGACATTCAGGACAACGAGACCCGCCTCGACCTGCCCGAGCACACCCTCGGGGTGTGGCACGGTTACCTGCCCGGCGTGCGTCCCGGCCAGCACTACGGGTTTCGCGTCAGCGGGCGCTGGGACCCGGCCGCCGGACACATGTTCAACTCAGAGAAGCTGCTGCTCGACCCCTACGCCAAGGCGATCGACCGCACCTTGGTCCCGCACCCCTCCCTTGCCGGCGGCACCCCGGAAGAGCCCAACCCGGGCGACACCGCGCCGTACACCCCACGCAGCGTGGTCATCGGCGCGGACCGCTTCGACTGGGGAGACGACCGACGGCCACGCGTCCCCTGGCGTCGGACGGTCGTGTACGAGGCGCACGTACGCGGCTTCACCAAGCTGCACCCCGACATCCCCGAACACCAGCGGGGTACCTTCGCCGCGATGGGGCATCCGGCGACTATCGGCTACCTGCAAGGGCTGGGTGTCACATCGGTGGAGTTGCTGCCGGTGCAGCACTTCTTGTCCGAACCGGTGCTGAGCGACCGCGGGCTGATCAACTACTGGGGCTACAACACAGTCGGGTTCTTCGCCCCGCACGCCGGCTACTCCTCCAGCGGCACCAGGGGCGAGCAGATCACCGAGTTCAAGCAGATGGTCAAGGAGCTGCATTCCGCCGGGCTCGAAGTCCTCCTGGACGTCGTCTACAACCACACCGCCGAGGGCGGCAAGGCCGGCCCCACTGTCGGCTTCCGCGGTTACGACGACCGGTCCTACTATCGCCACGACAGCCGCGGTCGGTACGACGACGTCACTGGCTGCGGCAACACCGTCAACGCGTCCGAGCCGCAGGTGCTGCAGCTGGTGATGGACTCGCTGCGGTACTGGGTCACCGAGATGCATGTCGACGGCTTCCGGTTCGACCTCGCTTCGGCTCTCGTGCGCAACGGCCAGTACGTCGACCTGCAGGCGCCCTTCCTCGCCGCGATCCAGCAGGACCCGGTGCTTCGCGAGGTCAAGTTGATCGCCGAGCCGTGGGATGCCACCAGCGAGGGCTACCTGGTCGGGCGGTTCCCCCCGCCGTGGTGTGAGTGGAACGACCGATTCCGCGACGGTGTTCGCGACTTCTGGCGCGGCCACGCCGGCGGCGTTCGGGTGCTGGCGTCGCGGTTCTCCGGCTCGAGCGACCTGTACGCCGACGACGGCCGGCTACCGTTCGCCTCCGTCAACTTCGTGACTGCGCACGACGGGTTCACCCTGCGCGACCTCGTGACCTACGAGCACAAGCACAACGAGGCGAACGGGGAGCGCAACCGCGACGGCAGCGACAACAACCGGTCGTGGAACTGCGGCGCCGAGGGCGAGACCGACGACGTCGAGGTCAACGCGTTGCGGCAGCGACAGGCGGCCAACCTGCTGGCCACGCTGCTGTTGTCCACCGGTGTGCCGATGCTCACCGCGGGCGACGAGCGTGGACGGACGCAGGGCGGCAACAACAACGCATTCTGCCAAGACAACGACACGTCCTGGGTCTCGTGGGAGACCGCGCCCGACTGGCAACACCTGCACGACCTGACGCGCACGCTGCTGCGGTTGCGCGCCGAGCATCCCGTGCTGCGACAACGGCACTTCTTCGAGGGCACACCGTTCAACGGGGCCGTCCACAAAGACATCACCTGGCTGCAGCCCTCGGGCGATGAGATGCCCGAGGAGGCCTGGATCGACGGTGCGACGACGACACTCGGGGTGTTCCTCGCCGGCGACGCAGTTCGTGCGGTCGACGACAAGGGCGAGCGTCGCCGCGACACGTCGTACCTCGTCTGGCTGCACGCCGGCGGCGACACCGTCGACGTCTTGCTGCCCGAGCAGTGGGCGGACCACTACGTCGAGGTGGTGCGCACGGACGCGCCAACGAGCGACGAGCCAATCCAGCCCGGGACCAAGGTGACGCTGCTCGACCACACCTTCGCCCTCTACGAAGCCGTCGCCGCCGGACACCCCTGAGCGCGCTCACGTCCGAGTAATTGGTCGCTATCGGATGGCGGCGGGCGGTCAGCGGATGAGGTCGGGGTGGGTCGGTTGCACGCGGAGGGATCGACAGATGTCGAGCACGAGGTTGGTGTAGACGTCCCAGTCCTCTAAGCACGGGGTCGACAAGGTCACCATGACCGCCTGCTCATGACCGGGCACCGGTACCAGCACCGACATCTCGCGCAGGGCGGCGCCCTCCTCACCCGAAACGGCATCCCCAGGTACCGCAGCTCGCTCGGCGACGGCGGTCACGGCCGGATGCTGCCCCAGGTCGGTGATCTCGACTGAGGCGGAGCGCCCCTCGCGTCGCATCGCCTCGGCCGCTCCCATCACCGCCAGTCCCCGGTCAGCAGTGTGAGTGGGGTGCACCGCCATCGTCAAGGTAGCCGTCGAAGGTCGACCGTCGAGCTGTACGGCGCAGAACGCGGTGCCGACGACATTGCCCTTCGCCAACCGGACCGCCAGCGCCTCCAGGTACAGCGACAGCGCCTCCCGCTGCCCGGTATCGGACAGCCCCATGTCCGCCAGGACCTGCAGCTGGGAGGCGGTGCGTTCCTCGGTCCCTCGTTCGAGGGGCACCTGATGGAAGTCGGGCGGCACGTCGAAGACGAGGGCCGGCGCCCCTTTAGCTCGAGACTCGATCAACAACGCATTTCCTCACTCACCGATCCCGGGCGGTCCCCCGCCGACACGACGCCCGGCCAACGCATCGGCCAAGGCGGCGCTCCGCTGGGTCGAGAACGTCGCCTTGGGCAGCGCCGCCGGTGCCATCTCGATCCACTGCTTTCGCAGCGCTCGAATGAGCCGGTGTGAGCCCGGGCTGCGGGCGATGACCTCCCTGACCCCGGACGCCTCATCCGGGTTACGGCCGAGCGCCGCGATCCCCACCAGCTCGGAGATCACCGTCGTGAGCCCGGCGACCTCGCCCAGTGAGATCGTCGTACGCAACAACTCTGCCCCTTCGGCTTGGATCCACTCGTCTACGGCAGCGGTGAGGGAGACCAAGGCCAGGTCCAGCTCACCGGCGAAGTCCTCATCGGCGCGCGCGAACTGCTCCACGGCACCGGCGAGCTCCTCGAAAGCCGCTACGAGGCCGGCCGCCGCGCGGTCGTGGTCTGCCCCGATCTCGTGGGCGGTGTCGATCAACCGGGTACGCCGGTCATCCGCCTCTACCTGCCCACCCAACTCAGCGACCGAGCCCACAATGTCAGCGACCTGAGCCTGCCGATCCTCCGATCCTTCCCGCCAACCGTCGACCGACTGCAGACAGTCGACGAGAGACTCTTCGAGCGTCGACAACTGCGTCGAGTAGCGGCGCAGCAACGTCGCGATCGGCGCCCCCACCGGGCCATCCCACACCGAGCCGGTGCACCCGAGGCCGTCTAGCGCGCCGCGGGCCTCGACCAGGGCGCGGATCACCTTGCGCAGAGTCTCCGACAGCTCGACCAGCGCTGGGGCATCGGCCGGCGTAGGGTCGAAGCCGAGGATCACCTCTGGCCTCATAGCAGGTCGCCTTCGTCGGTCAAGGTGTGCTCGGCAGCCGGAGCGGCCCCCTCGATGACGCCGCGATGTCGGCTCGTCGTCTGCACGCACTCGTCGGAGATGGTCACCAGACGCGACAACCCGCTGCGCAGATGGGCCATGCCCGCCGACACCGACCGATCACAGGAGGGGGTTCCGACGACGTCGAGGTCGAGATCACGTAGCAGGGCCACCGCCGCCGCCAGCTCGAGGGAGACGGCTTGGAACGCAGCGTTGACGCGCTGCACTTCAGCGCCTACGAGAGGCATGGGCTGCACCACGGTCTCCGATCACCAGTTTCCGATCACCATCGAGGTGACGTCCATCATGCCTGCTGAACAGGTCATTATCACCTCTCGCGGTGCCTTCCGGTGCGGTCATCTAGTCGAGGTCGGCGGTGTTGACGTCGAGCGGCCAGGCCACCACGCCTACTTCGGCCGGGGAGGCCACCAGCTCGTGACGCGGCAAGATCCGGACCGTGTAGCCGAACGGGCCGGTGCGGTCGAGCGCGAGCTCCGCCTCGAACCTGTGCCGGCCCGCCTCATAGCTCTCCGCGTGCGCCAGGCTCGCGACCTGTGGATCCCGCAGCTCGTCGTCTCCCGCGACCCGCCCGTGGACCGCCTGCACATCGACATCGGCGGGGTCGAGGCCGCCCAGCGAGGCGTAGACCCGCACGGTGAACGTGGAGCCGAGGGCAGGTGCATCGCTCACCCCGCTGGACTCCACGTGCTCGATCCGCACCTGCGGCCAGGCTGCCCGGATCGCCGACTTCCACCTGGCCAGGCCTTGTGCCGCTCCCTGGTCGCCCTCCAAGCGCCGGGCGCTCAATGCTGCCGGGGTGTAGAGCTCGCGGACATAGTCGCGCAGCATCCGGGAGGCGAGCACCTTCGGGCCGAGCGACTTCAAGGTGTGGCGCACCATCTCGATCCAGCGGGTCGGCAACTCGTCCCCGTCGACCGCGTAGAAGCGAGGCGCGACCTCGTCCTCGATCAGGTCATACAGCGCATGCGCCTCGATGTCATCGCGTCGGTCGGGATCGTCGACGCCGTCCGCGGAGGGGATCGCCCAGCCGTTGTCGCCGTCGTACCACTCGTCCCACCAACCATCGAGGATGGACAGGTTCAGCCCCCCGTTGAGGGCCGCCTTCATGCCTGACGTGCCGCAGGCCTCGTACGGGCGCAGGGGGTTGTTGAGCCACACGTCGCACCCGGGGTAGAGCGGCTGCGCCATCGCGATGTCGTAGTTGGGCAAGAAGACGATGCGATGACGCACCTCCGGGTCGTCGGAGAACCGGACGATCTCCTGGATGAGCCTCTTGCCGCCCTCGTCGGCCGGGTGCGACTTGCCGGCGATCACGAGTTGCACGGGCCGCTCGGGATGCAGCAGCAGCCGCTTGAGCCGCTCGGAGTCGCGCAGCATCAATGTCAACCGCTTGTACGACGGCACCCTCCGGGCGAAGCCGATCGTCAACACGTCGGCGTCGAGCACCGAGTCGACCCAGCCCAGCTCTGCAGCGCTGGCGCCGCGGGCCAACCATGACTTGCGAACCCTGGTCCGCACGTCCGCGACGAGATGGGCGCGCAGCTCGCGCTTGGTCTGCCAGATCGACGTCCCCGGGATCTTGTCGACCGGCACACCCGGGCTGGCGTTGTCCCCGCCGAAGTACTGCTCGACCAGCTCCCGGGGGAAGCGGTCAATGCCGGCCGGGACCGGGGTGTGCGTGGTGAACACTGTGCCCGCCCGCGAGACCTCGACAGCGGTGGCGAAGTCGAGCGGGTCCTCGCTGTCCGCGGCGGTGAGCTCGCGGATCCGTTCCAGGCCGAGGAAGCCCGCATGGCCCTCGTTGGTGTGAAAGACCTCGGGGTCGGGAGAGCCGGTGCGCCGCGAGAAGGCACGCAGGGCGCGCACGCCGCCCACCCCGAGCAGCAGTTCCTGCCGCAGCCGGTGCTCGGTCGTCCCGCCGTACAGCCGGTCGGTCACCGTCCGGAGTTCCACGCTGTTGTCTTCGACGTCGGAGTCCAGCAGGAGCAGGGGAATTCGGCCGACCTGGGGCGCCCGCGAGGTCCTCGACCTTGCGCGCGCACAGGGCGCCCATCCCGGCCCGGATCCGGACGACGACGACCCGGAGCAGCTCTTCGCGCTGGCCGACCAGGTCGAGCCAGAGCAGATCTGGGC
>JACCUS010000123.1 GCA_013811715.1 Nocardioidaceae bacterium | reverse complement strand
ACATCCCGTAGCCTGTCCCAGGCGCTTGCGTCGCGCAACAGAGAGGAACTGATCTCCCATGACCAAGTACGTGATCGGTCCGGACGTGGCCATTCGCCTGGCTCACGACCAAGCCGTGATTGGCGACGAACACCAGATCCTGGCCCCGACGCTTCTTCGCTCGCAAGTGCTGTCGTCGCTCTACCAGGCAGTAGACCGCGGTGAGATGACTAAGAAGGATGCCGGGCGACGGCTCAACTACGTTCGCGGGCTGCGGATTCGACTGCTCGGGGACCGCGTCCTTCAGGACGTCGCTTGGAGGGTCGCCGACCAACTCGGGTGGCCCGACACCTTTTTCGCCGAGTACGTCGCTCTGACCCAGCTCCAGGCAGACGCCTTGATCACGCTCGATGGGCAACTCGCCCATGCCGTCAAGGATCTGGTGACGGTCGCACCTATCGAGGCGCTGTCCTGATCGAAAGTGCCATCCGCGAATGCCGCTGTGCGTGATCGTGCCGAAGAGCGTGCACCAGCGCCGGTCGCCGTACGCGGCCGCAGTCGCTCGGCATCGCGGCACTGCTGCAAACCCGCCTGACCCCTCGTGCACATTCGGGTGTCCTGTGATTCCGGGACACGTCGGGCGAGGACACTGGCCACATGGGCGATGTCGGGTGGGAATGGGATCCGTCGCTGTATTCGGGCAGCGCGGCTTACTACGTCCAGGGCCGGGTTCCCTACACGCAAGAGCTGGCAGATTGCCTGGCCGCGGAGCTGATGCTCGACGGCAGCGGTCGCCTCCTCGATGTCGGCTGCGGGCCGGGATCCCTGACTCTGCTGTTAGCCGGATTCTTCGAGCACGCGACGGGGCTAGACGCTGACCCGGACATGCTCGCCGAGGCCAAGCGACAGGCCGCCGCGTCCGGGATCACCAACGTCGACTGGGTCAACATGCGCGCTGAGGCCCTGACCCCTCATCTCGGCCATTACCGGGTGGCCACCTTGGCGCAAGCGTTCCACTGGATGGACCGGGCTTCGGTGGCTCGCCTCCTCCACAGCGTGCTGACCGGAGACGGCGCCCTGGTGCACCTGCATGCCACTACCCACCAAGGCATCGAGAGCAACGCGGACTTGCCCTATCCCCGGCCGCCCCGACAAGAGATCGACCGTCTTGTCAAGCATTTCCTGGGTCCGCAACGCCGCGCGGGAAGGGGCACGTTGCGCGACGTCACGGCCAGTGATGCCGAGATCGGCAGCTACGAGGCCGAGATCTACCGGGCTGCAGGTTTCACCGACCCGACCCGGCTCGAAATACCTGGCCGACTCGTCGTCCGCCATGCCGACGACATCGTTGCCAGCGTGTTCTCCTTGTCCGGCTCGGCTCCCCATCTGTTCGGCGACCGCCGCCAAGTCTTCGAAGCCGAACTCCGTGAACTGCTACGAGTAGTCAGCCCGGACGGACGATTCAGCGAGCAGATGCGCGAGAGCGCGATCGACATCTGGCGCGCTTAGTCGACTGAGAAGCACTCCCATGCCGCGATACGCGCGCTCATACAGATGTGTGGTTGGCGGACTCACGCGGGAGTCATTGCGCCTTGGGCTCTGTCGAACACGGATGCGGCTGCGCTCTTCGCGTCAACTGTCGCGGTGTCGACAACCAGGTCAGCAACGGCCCTGAGCCATGGTCGTTGGGTCATAAACGACTCGACGTGTTCGTGCCGCCCCTTCCGAATATCGTGCCCCTCCGGGTCCGCGTCGATGCGGGCATGCAGCGTGTCGGGCCCGGCGTCGAGGAGCACGTGCAGGACTTCGTGACCTCGCGCCTTCAAGCCGTCCTGGATCTCGTCCCAGTACTCCTGGTGAAGGACGGTCTGTGCGGCGACAAGGTGTTGCCTGGTGAAGCGGACGATCTCGTCCGCGACGACGGGGACCAGCGTCCGCCACGGCGACAACTGCTGGAAGTCGGTGAACTCGTGATCCGCGAGGTTGTTCATGAGTAGGTAGCCGACCCACTCAGGGTCGAAGAGCCTCAGCCGATCTGACCTCGCTACGAGGTGTCCAGCCATGGTGGTCTTCCCGACCCCGAACGTTCCATTCACCCAGATGATCACCCGGCTGAACCTACTGGAAGTCAAGGCCGCGACTCAGGAGACGCATCCGGACCTGCCGAATTGAGGGCACCCACCCACGGGGATCACCGTGACCGGCGCGGTCCCCGGAAATCCGTTGGCGCCCCGGTCTCCAGGTCGGCAGGGTGGTGGCGACGAAGGGAGATGCCGTGGACCTCGAGTTGCCCAATCAGCTCGCCGCCGAGCAGCGGGAGCTGATTGTCGAGCTGGCCGAGCGCAACGACGCCGACCACGCTGAGGGGCTGCTCGGGCTGGTGCTCTCCGGCTCCGCGGCCCGCGGCATGGCCACCGAGCGCTCCGACCTCGACGTGTACGTCGTGCTCGCCGACGACGCCGCGCGGGAGCGTCGTACCACCCGGTCCACGGCCGTGGACGAGATCCCGGTGTCGTTATCGGAACTGGAGGACGTCCCGCCGTTCGGCAGCCTGGGCTGGTGGTCCCGCTGGTCCTTCGCCTGGGTGCCGACGCTGCTCGACCGGACGAGTGGCCGGATCCCCGCGGCGGTACGACGGCAGGCGACGCTGACGCCCGAGGAGGGCGACGCCGTGTTGGTCGACCACGACCGGCTGGACGGTTGGATCAACTACGCCTACCGGGCGCTCAAGGCCGACCGTGATGACCGGCCGCTGGAACGTCGCCTCGATGCGGCTGAGTCGATGCCGTGGCTACTTGACGTCGTGTTCGCCTTGGCCGGGCGGGTTCGGCCGTACCACAAGTACCTGCCCTGGGAGGTGCGCGAGCATCCGCTCCCGGACTGGCCCGCCGACGTGCTCCTGCCGCTGCTGGAGGGAACCCTCGACGGTGACCCTGCCGCGATCCGGGAGACGTTCGCGCGGGTCAAGGCCGGCTGTGCGGCGTACGACGCGGCGAGGGGGCACGACCGCACGCGCGAGATCATCGACGGCTGGGGCGATGAGCTCGTGCTCTTTTGGGATTGACCCGAGTCACGCTCCCAGCGGGCTACCTAAGCTCAACTCCGAAGGCCTCGATTACCCGAACGCGGCGCGAGTAAGAGTCGCCACCTACGAACGTCCGGGGATGCCGCTGACGGGGCGTGGGCAGGTCAGCCCTTGGTCTTCACTGCTCACGACGTGTCGTGCCATTCGCGTGCCACTACGGAGAAAGCGATCCCGAACTTCCAAGCTGGCATGTCGGTTCGATCCCGGTCACCCGCTCCAGTATCGCCGCAGGTCAGTTCAGTCGGCTCATTTGCTCGCTGCAGCTTCGCGCGCGGCCGCAAACGGCAGGCGGTCGAAGATGATCCTGATGTGGGTGATCATGCCGTCGACCACAGTGAGGCATTCCGCGCCCGGGGCGTCTTGCACCGGGCCGGTGTCGGTGTCGTACATCAACACCGCGACGTGGTCATCTCCGAAGGCGGCGATCACCTCTGAGCGGGTGACGATCTGCGCGAACGGACCCATGAACTCACGGAACGCCGGCGCGCCGACCAGCCGCCCCGAAGGCTCCTGGCACACGATGTCCCCGGCGACATAGGTCATAGCCAGCTCGAAGTCGTGACTGCTCCAGGCTCGGTAGTAAGCCAACGCAACCGCCAGCGCTGTACTTCCGTTCTCGGACATGGTTACTGCCTCCTCGTCGTGGTGGATCCCCCAATATTGAGACACCATCCGAGCGCCAATCGGAACGGTCTGGTTCGAATCCGCCGTGCCTCATCGCTCGGTTTCCCCTGGGGGCGGCAGAATGTGGTCGTGACCCGGTCCACGCTCGACGCCGCGATTGCGGGCGACGGGCAGGCCTTCCGCGAGGTCGTCTCGCCACACGTTCGCGAGTTGCATCTGCACTGCTACCGCTTGCTTGGCTCGGTTACCGACGCCGAAGACACCCTGCAAGAGGTCCTGATAGCAGCATGGCGCGGCTTGGATGGCTTCGCCGGCCGCTCGTCGGTCAGGACATGGCTGTATCGCATCGCCACCAACCAGTGCCTCAACACGATCCGGGACGGCAAGCGCCGCAAGCCGCCCGAGCCGGTCCCGCCATTCGACCCGCCAGAACCATCCCGCCGAAGCGAGATCACCTGGCTCCAGCCGTATCCGGACACCTGGCTCAACGAGTTGGACGGCGAGCCCGGACCGGCCGCCCGCTCCCAACAACGGGAAGCGGTCGAGCTCGCGTTCATCGCGGCCCTTCAGCGGCTCCCACCACGACAAACCGCGTCCCTGCTCCTGTGCGACGTGCTCGGCTACTCCACCGTCGAAGCCGCCGCCATGCTGAACACCAGCGCTACCGCGACCAAAGGCACCCTGCAACGCGCGCGCGCAGCACTGGACCGGCTGCACGCCTCACCAGGCGGCCACGCCGCCACGGACCGCGGCTCGCGTGCCGAACGTGCGCTGGCCCGACGCTTCACCGAGGCTCTCACCACCGACGACATCGATGGTGTCATCGCGCTACTGACCGACGACGCGTGGTTGGCGATGCCGCCGGCCCCCCACGAGTACCACGGTCCGACGGCGGTAGCGTCCTTCCTGCGCGCCAGCACGCTGTGGAAAGGCTCGCGCACGATTCATCTGCTCGCTACGCGGGCCAACAACCAGCCCGCCTTCGCCACCTACCTCACCACGCTCAACACAGCAACGCCCGACCCAACTGGGCTTATCGTCCTCACGATCTTCCAAGACCGGATCAGCGGCATTACCCGCTTCCTCGACCGCCGGTTGCCCAGCATCTTCGGTCTCCCTGGCACGCCCGACTGACGATGCTGGGATCCATCGGCTAACGGTGTAAGTGGCCCGTGACCGTGGGGTGGCGCTGGTCTTGCCGCGCGCTTGTGTGCTGGAGTGGCCTGATGCATGCCGTGGACGTCGCCCGGCGCTTCGCTCTTGGCGGTGCCGCGAGCCTGTCGGACGGGCCGGTCGCGCGGGGCAAGCAGGGCGTCGTGTGGCGGCTGGAGACGGCAGAGGGCAGCTGGGCGGTGAAGGTGCCGTTCCACCAGTCCGGTGAGGACGAGGTGCGCTTGGCGACCGTATTCCAGGAGGCTGCCCACACCGCCGGTGTAGCGACGCCGCAGGTGCGGCGCACAACGGAGGGATGCGTGTTCGCCACCCTGGAAGACAGGCAGGTCAGGGTGTACGAGTGGGTTGATCTACATCCCCCCGACTCCAGCTTCGACCCGGCACTGGTGGGCGCGGTGGTGGCAGCCATTCACCGGGTGTCAGTCACTGACCTCGGCCCGTTAGACCCGTGGTATCACGAACCGGTCGGTGCCGACCGATGGGACCCGCTGGTCGAGCAGCTTCTGGAGGCGGGGGCGCCTTTTGCCGGCCGGTTGGCCGATTTGCGTGATGAGCTGGTCGCGCTGGAGTCCTGGATCGAGCCACCCCAGATGCTGCGGACCTGCCACCGCGACCTGTGGGCCGACAACGTCCTGCCGACCGCGGACGGCGGAGTGTGCGTCATCGACTGGGAGAACAGCGGGCCGGCTGATCCGTGCCAGGAGCTCGGGTGTGTGCTCTTCGAGTTCGCCCGCGCCGATTCGGGACGTGCCCGCGCCCTCACCGACGCCTACCGGGAGGCCGGTGGGCCGGCGACAGTGAATCGGCGCGGACACTTCTCGATGCTCATCGCGCAACTCGGGCACATCGCCGAGATTGCCGCCACCGACTGGCTGAAGCCCAACCCTCGCTCGCCGGACCGTGCCGACTCCGCCGCCTGGATCAGCGAAGTTCTCGACGAACCGCACACCCGCGAGCTGCTCGACGCCCTGTTGGGGGCCATATGCGGGGGCTCGAATCCGTCGAACTGAAGGCGTCTAGGAGACTGCACAGCAATCCCGGGGTCAGTCACATGACCACGCCAGTGCTCCCGGAGCGGTACTGTCCTGGCCCAGCCCGTCCTGGGAGTTGGACATGGCACGATCCTCGATACCACCGGATGCACGTCCCGCCGCCCTTATAGCGTTGGCGGTCGAGCGATGGGGTGAGGTCGAGTTCGTCGACCGGTGCGTACGGCTGCTCCAGACGATGTCGTGGGGCGATGAGCCCGAACTGCTCTCCTATCTCGGCGGGACCCGCGGTCCCGGCTTTGTTGAGCGCGGGCTCGGACGTGAAGGCTATTGGCTCCGGGTCTGGCCGTTACGGGCAATGCTGTACGCGTCTGAGGTGGGGGAGGCAGAGCAGGCAGCTCGTCTGCGCACGTTGCTGACCGACGAGAACTCCCAGGTATCGGCTCAAGCAGACCGGGCTTTACTTCGCTTGGCCGAGCGGACTGACCGAGATCCCCAACAGCTAGGCGATTGAACACTGCCTCAATAGAGGGTCCCCAGCCCAGATCTGCGCACGACAGCGTCGTCGGACTCGTCGAGGTCGCCGCCGAGCGTGTCCGGGGCCCGCATCCGCCATGCGTCGGTGATGAGCTCCTTCAGGCGCTCGACATCCACCTCAGTCAGCCGCAGCATCACCAGCGGCCAGCCACCGTAGCCGGGCGTTGTGAAGAAGACCTCCGGCTCGCCCAGCAGGAGAGCCTGCTTCTCGGCCTCGTCACCGACGTACAGCACCGCGATGTCGGTCCTGATCAGTCGCGGCTTGCCCGGTCTGCGTTCGGGGTAGGACCAGACGAACCCCTTGTCGGCCACCCGGAAGTCGAAGCCGTCGCTCTCGATCTCCGCCACGTGAGGCAGGGCCAGCGCTAGGCGGCGTACGTCGTCGACGTCAGCCATCGAGGACCCTCCTGGATCGCGCCATCCGCATACGCACAGGCTAAGACCCGACGGGCGCCCACCGACAGTTCTCCTGGACTTCACCTTCTTGGTCACTTGATGACAACCACGAGCGCCAACTTCGCGGAATGTCTGGAACAGAACATGAGACCGAGCGACCCACCCTCAACGCGATCAGAGCTAACCGTCGTACGTTCCTCACTGGGGCCGGCCTCGCCATCGCCTCCGGGTTCGCTGCCAACCTGCCGAGCCGCGCCCACGCGATCACCGCACCGAGCAGCGCGAGTCGCCGGTACCCGTTCACACTGGGGATCGCGTCCGGTGATCCGACGCCAGATGGCGTCGTCATCTGGACTCGGTTGGCACCGAGTCCATACGAGATCGGCGGCGGTCTGGACGGCCGGGCACATCCCGTGCAGTGGCAGGTAGCGACGGACTCGTCGTTTGCTCAGGTCCTCCGTGAGGGGACGGCACGCGCGCATCCGGAGTACAGCCACAGCGTGCATGTCGACGTCGGCGGACTGCAGGCCGGGCGGGACTACTACTACCGCTTCCGCAGCGGGACGCATCTCAGCGAGACTGGCCGGACGCGGACCGCGCCACAACTGGGAGCACACCTGACCGGGCTCAACCTCGTGGTCGCCTCGTGCCAGTCGCTCGGGGGAGGCTTCTATCACGCGTGGAAGGATGCGGCGACCGACCCGGCCGACGCCGTTCTCTTCCTCGGCGACTACATCTACGAGTACGCCGTGGATGCGACGTCAGTGCGGTGGCCCTACACCCCACCGTTGCCAGACGACTTCCAGCGTCAAACAGACACGCTGGATCGTTATCGGCAACAGTACTCACTGCACAAGAGCGACCCCGACTTGATCGAGGCACACAGGCTCTCGCCGTGGATCGTCACGTGGGACGACCACGAGGTGGTCAATGACTACGACAGCACCGACGAGCAACTCATGACACGTCGGGCTAATGCGTACCGCGCTTACTGGGAGCACATGCCACTACGGCTGTCTCAACTGCCGTCGGGACCGGATGCACGACTCTATCGACGGCTGACCTACGGCAACCTTGCGCAGTTCAACGTTCTGGACACGCGTCAGTACCGCTCGCCCAGCCTTCCAGGAAGCAGGACCCTGGACACACCGGAGCGCCGCGACCCGTCCCGCACCATGCTGGGAACGGCCCAGGAAGCCTGGTTGCTCGACGGCTTGTCGGCCTCGTCCGCCAGATGGAACGTACTGGCGAACTCTGTCCTCTTCGGCCGGCTGGACAGCGACCCGAGCGACGGGCAGAGCTACTCCACCGGCGGCTGGGACGGTTACCAGGCCTCGCAGCAGAAGATCATCCAACACGTCACCGATCAGACCGTCGACAACTTCGTCGTACTCACTGGCGACGTGCACCGCAATTACGATCTGGACATTCTCGCCGACTACGACACCCCGGGATCTGCGACCGTCGGCGTGGAGTTCGCCGGCACGTCCATCTCCAGCGGCCGCGACGGGCAAGACAGCGACGCGGGCGTGCAGGACCGGTATGCCGCCAACCCGCACCTGAAGTTCGCCAACCTGCAGCGCGGCTACCTCCGTTGCCGAGTCGATCACGAGTCGTGGACAACCGAGCTTCGGGTGCTCGACCGAGTCTCGACGCCTGAGTACTCGGTCTCCACCCGCAAGACCTTGATGACGGAGGCCGGAAACCCCGGCCTGGTTGAGGTCTGATCCAGCGGGGTGTCGGCCACGCCAACCGCCGCTGGGCGTGTTGTGGGGTTTTGCCGGTCGAGGGCGGTACGCTTGCTGACAGCAGTTCACAAGTGCACATAACGGTCTCCCGGCAATGACCTGCCGCAACTGGGGTCTGCCCTGGCCGGTCTACCTTCCCCGTCTCACACTGGAGGATCCATGAAGTCCATCGGTTCATCAGCACTCGGCCGTTCCGCCGACCTCGGACCACTGCTGCTGCGCATCGGTCTCGGTCTCGTCTTCGCCTGGCACGGCTGGCAGAAACTCGACATGGGGCCTGAGAACTTCGCCACCATGCTGAGCGGACTCGACGTCCCCGCGCCGGAGATAGTCGCCTGGCTGATGACGATCGCAGAAGGCATCGGGGGACTCTTCTTGATCGCCGGGCTGCTCACCCGGCTGACGACCTTGCCGCTGATCGTCATCAACGCCGGGGCGATCTGGCTGGTGAAGACCGATGTCGGCTTCATCGTGCCCGACGCTCCCGGCGCCGAGCTCGACGTCGCGTTGCTGGCCGGCTTGTTCTGCCTGCTGTTCGTCGGGCCAGGGCGGCTTTCAGCCGACGGCGCGCTGGGCATGGAGACGGCTGTCGCGCCGGTCCACGACACCCATTCGGACACCACGAGGTCTTCGAGGTCACGCGGCGACACCGCCGCGTCGGATCGCACCTAGGACTCCCCGTCCGTCCCTGAAGAGCGGCAGCCGATCGCTTCAGGGACGGACGGGCTGCATTCCCCGCGGCAGTCGGGGTACTGCGATTGCCATGACGACACCGGAGAACGAGCGTGCCAACGAGACGCCTGACCCTGCCAAGGACGAGGGCGAGCCGGGCTACGTCGCCGACGAACAACTGCCCGAGGATCTGCGTCCCGACGACAATCCGCTCGCACGCGACCCGACTGAGCAGACTGACGACTCAAGCACCGAGCCTGGCGGCCCCGACGTCAGCGAACCGACAGCCTGACGTTCTCTCCGCGTCGCCGCCTCACCGGCGGTGGAGCAGCAGCAGCGCTCGGTCGTCTTTCGCTGAGCTGATGCTCTGCACCAACCGGTCCGCGCCGGAGACGAAGCCGCGCTGCACCATCCGCTCGGCTTCCCCGAGCAGCTTGTCGATGCCGTAGCTGATGTCGCGCTGCGGCGTCTCGACGAGCCCGTCGGTGTAGAGCATCAACGCGTCGCCGGAGAGCATCCGGCCGCTGTGTACCGTGTAGTCGGCGCCGCTCACCAGCCCCAACACCGGCCCCTCGGTCCAGTGCACAGCCCACCGACCAGAACCCGCATGGAACTGTACGGCGGGGGGATGCCCGGCCGTGCGCACCTCGTACGCCCCGTCGACCAGGTCGACGGACAGGTGCACCGCCGTGGCGAAGCCCTCGCCCCACTCCTGCCGAATCAGGTACTCGTTGGCCGCCGGCAAGAAATCCGATTGAGCGAGTGACCCCAACAGTCCTCCGAACGCCCCCGACAGCAGCAACGCCCGGGTGCCGGCGCTGACGCCCTTCCCCGAGACATCGACAACCGCCACCTCGAGGAACCGCCCCTGATGTGTCTTGGCCGCCACGATGAAGTCCCCGGAGAACGACGCACCGCCGGCGGACCGCATCACTGCCTCCGCGTGCCACTGACGTGGCAGCGCGGGAAGCTGGCTCTGGCTGGCCAACCGGTCTCTGAGGTCGATCAGCATCGACTCGCCGCGCGTCGACGCCACCCCGAGCCGGGACCGGTTGTGCGCGTTCGTCAACGCGACGGCTCCGACGACGCCGATCACCACGATCGCGGCATAGCGCAGGGGGGTGAGCTCCGTGCCCTGCGCCGAGGTCACGAGGCAGGCCGCCACGACGAGCTCCAAGATCAGCAGCCGGCCGACCGACAACACGTTCATCGCCAACACCAGCGGTATCACGTACGCCGTGAGGGGCCACCAGGTGCTGAAGGGCGTCATGGCAGCCAACGACAGGAAGGTCGCGGCAACCAGCATCAGCAGCCAGGTCACCTCCGCCTCCCGCATCCGGCGAAGCGCGCCCGACCCGCCGCGCCGCATCACCCGCATGAGGGGGCGGCGGGCGATCCTCAGGGGGAGCGGGGAGTCGGCCACCTTGTGAGGGTAGTCGGCCGACAGTCCACGGCGCAGGCACCATCCCAACCGGTGGAAAGTTGGGACAGGCCGGTGCGCCCACCGGATCAGCGGCGGCGTTGGCAGGTCGGGCACCAGAACAGGTTGCGCCCCTGAAGAACCTGGGTCCGTACCATCGACGAGCACACGTGGCAGGGGCGCCCCTGTCGCCGGTACACGTAGACCTCGCCGCCGTGGTCAACGTGCTCGGGTCTGACGGTGTCGATGCGGCCCGTCTCCACGCCGCGCACCATCAGGTCGACCAGATCTGCCCAGATACCGTTCCACCGGCGTTTGGAGACCCGCACGCCCGGCGTGAGCGGATGGAGCCGCGCCCGAAACAGCAACTCGGCGCGGAAGACGTTGCCGACTCCGGCCACCACCCGCTGGTCGAGCAGCAACGCGCCGATCGGCTTTCCGCTCTTGCGAATGCGGGCGAACGCGCGATCGGGGTCGGCGTCGGACCGCAGCGGGTCCGGGCCCAGTCCACCCAGGACCTGCTCCAGCTTGTCGGTCGAGATCAGCTCACACGTGATGGCGCCTCGCAGGTCGGCGTACGACGTCGGGCCGACCAGCCGCAACCGCACCGCCCCCACCGGAGCTGGCGGTGGCCCGGCGCCGATCGCGAAGGCCCCGATCAGCCCGAGATGGACGTGCAGGATCTGGTCGTCGTCGAACCTCACGAACAGGTGCTTCCCGGCCGACTCCGCCGACTCGACGACCCGCCCGTCGATGCTTGCCGCGCTCTCGGCGAACCTGCCCTGCGGGCTCGAAGCCTCGACCGCCCTTTCCCCGAAGACACGCTGAAAATCGGCGGCGAGCCGGAACAGGGTATGGCCTTCGGGCATGGATCCTCCGGGACGTCGTTCAGTGTGCCAGCGATTCTCGCGAGCCTCAGGCCGGCGGCAGCTGACCGGTCTTCTCATAGTCGGTCAGTATCGCGATGCGCCGTACATGCCGCTCCTCGCCGGTGAAGTCGGTGGCCAAGAAGACCTCGACCAGCCGCGTGGCGTCGTCCGCGGAGTGCATCCGGGCGCCGATCGCCACCACGTTGGCGTTGTTGTGCAGGCGGGCCAGTTCGGCGGTCTCCTCAGACCAAGCCAGCGCGGCCCGGACACCTTCGACCTTGTTGGCCGCGATCTGCTCACCGTTCCCGGAGCCGCCGACGACGACCCCGACGCTGCCCGGGTCGCTCACCACTGCCTGCCCGGCGCGCAGGCAGTACGGCGGGTAGTCGTCGTGCGCGTCGTACTCGTACGGCCCATGGTCGACGGGCTCGTGGCCATGGTCGCCCAACCAGGCGAGGAGATGAGCCTTGAGCTCGAGACCGGCGTGGTCAGAGCCGAGATGAACGCGCATGTGCTGAGTCTGTCAGGGGCTGATCGACCCCGTCGACAGCTCACGCTGATCGAGCGACGTCAGTCGAACGTGGGTTCTGCGTCACGGCTGCGCTTGAGCTCGTAGAAGCCGTCGACCCCGGCAACCAGCCGTACGCCGTCCCACAGCCGCCCTGCCTCCTCGCCGCGCGGGATCGGCGTGACGACCGGGCCGAAGAACGCGACGCCCTCGACCGAGATGACGGGGGTTCCGACCTCCATCCCGACCTGGTCCATCCCCTCGTGGTGAGACTTCTTCAGCGCATCGTCGTACTCGGTGGACTCCATGGCATCGGCCAGCCCGACGGGCAGTCCGGCCGCAGTCAGAGCGGCCTCGATGGTCTGACGCGTGCGTTCTTGGCCTTCGTTGTGGAAGCGGGTGCCGAGCTCGGTGTAGAGCCGGTCCAGCACCTCGTCACCGTGGCGTTTCGCCGCGGCCATGCAGACCCGCACCGGCCCCCAAGCGGTCGACAGCCGCTCGCGATAGTCGTCGGGGATGTCCTTGTCCTCGTTCAGGTAGGTCAGGCTCATCAAGTGGAACCGGGTGTCGACGTCGCGTACCTGTTCTACCTCCTTCATCCAGCGGGAGGCCATCCAGGCCCACGGGCAGGTCGGGTCGAACCAAAAGTCGGCGGTGGCACGGGATTGCGCCATGAGAAGTCTCCTCCGGGTGCTGAGGTGGCAGAAACGTGTCGGTGCCCATGTTTACGGGCGGCTATGCCGTTACCCCCCGCAACAACGGCCGCCGCCTAACACTTCCCTCCCCGCCAAACAACCCGTTGCCTTCCGCCGGTCGTGCCGTGCGAGGATGCAGCCATGCCTGGGATCAACCTCACACGGGATGAGGCGGCCGAACGGGCCCGCATCCTCGATGTCTCGACCTATGACGTCACCCTGGACCTGACGACGTCCGACACCACCTTCGCCTCCACGACGGTGATCCGCTTCTCGTGCCGCGAGCCGGGCGCCGCGTCGTTCGCCGACCTGGTCGGCGCGACCGTCCACGAGATCACCCTCAACGGCACGTCGGTCGACACATCGGCGTACGCCGACAGCCGGATCGCGCTGACCGACCTACAGCGCGACAACGAGCTCCGGGTCGTCGCCAACTGCGCCTACAGCCGCAGCGGGGAGGGACTGCACCGCTTCATCGACCCGGCCGACGGCAGGGTGTACCTGTACACGCAGTTCGAGGTGCCCGACGCCCGCCGGGTCTTCACCACGTTCGAGCAGCCAGACCTGAAGGGCGAGTTCACCTTCCACGTCACGGCGCCTGCTGGCTGGCAGGTCGTGTCGAACTCCCCCACGCCGGAGCCGGAGGTCGTCCGGGAGGCGGTCGGCCGGTGGCATTTCGAGCCGACCAAGCCGATGTCGACGTACATCACCGCGCTGGTGGCGGGCGAGTACGCCGTCGTCCGCGACTCCTACCAGGGCACCCGGGACGAGATCCCGCTCGGCGTCTTCTTGCGCGAGTCGCTGCTCCCCCACCTCGACCGCGACGACATCTTCGAGGTCACCAAGCAGGGTTTCGAGTTCTTCGAGAACGCCTTCGACATGCCCTACCCGTTCGGCAAGTACGACCAGCTCTTCGTGCCCGAGTACAACGCGGGCGCGATGGAGAACGCCGGCTGCGTGACGTTCCGCGACGACTACATCTACCGCAGCCGGCAGACCCGTGCCGCCTACGAAGGCCGCGCCAACACCATCCTGCACGAGATGGCGCACATGTGGTTCGGCGACCTGGTGACGATGAGGTGGTGGGACGACCTGTGGCTCAACGAGTCGTTCGCCGAGTGGGCGTCACACCACGCGTCGACCGTCGCGACGCAGTACGACGAGGCGTGGACCAACTTCTGCAACGGCCGCAAGACCTGGGCCTACCGCCAAGATCAGCTGCCCTCGACGCATCCGGTCGCGGCCGACAACCACGACCTCGAGGCGGGCGAGGTCAACTTCGACGGCATCACCTACGCCAAAGGCGCGTCATCGCTGCGCCAGCTCGTGGCCTGGGTCGGCGAGGACGAGTTCTTCGCCGGTCTGCGCGCCTACTTCGACCGGCACGCGTTCGGGAACACCGAGCTCGGCGACCTGCTCAAGGCGCTCGAGGAGACGTCCGGCCGCGACCTCGGCTCCTGGACCAAGGAGTGGCTGCAGACCTCCGGGGTCAACACGATGCTGGCGCGCTTCGAGGTCGACGACGACGGCGGCTTCAGGTCGTTCGCGGTCGAGCAGACCGCGCACCCCGACTTCCCGACGCTGCGTCGTCACCGGCTCGCTGTCGGGCTGTACGACCTGACCGACCAGGGGCTCGTACGCCGGTCCAGCACCGAGACCGACGTCAAGGGCGACCTGACCGAGGTGCCGGCGCTCGTCGGGCAGCAGCGGCCCGACCTGGTGCTGCTCAACGACGGGGACCTCACCTACGCCAAGGTGCGGCTCGATGAGCGGTCGCTCGCCACTGTCGTCGGCAACATCGACAGATTCGTCGACTCCCTGCCCCGGGCCCTTGCGTGGGGCGCCGCCTGGGACATGACCCGCGACGGCGAGATGCGCGCCACCGACTGGGTGGAGCTCGTCTTGCGAGGCATCGGGGTCGAGACCGACCTGACGGCGGTGCGCGCCCTGGTGATGCAGACCGGGCGTGCGGTGGCGACGTACACCGCTCCGGCTAACCGCGCGTCGGTCGCGGCTCGCTGGGAGAACGGCTTGCTCGAGCAGGTGTTGGGGGCTGAGCCCGGCAGCGACCTACAGCTCGCCTTCGTCCGAGGCCTCGCCAACGCCGCGCACGACGACGAGGCGCTGGGTCTGCTCGCCGGTCTGCTCGACGGATCAGCGGCGCTGGAGGGGCTCACCGTCGACACCGACCTGCGCTGGCAGCTGCTCGGCGGCCTGGCACCCGCCGGCCGCGCCGACGACGCGACGGTGGCCGCCGAGCTCGAGCGAGACAACACCATCTCCGGGCAGGAGAAGGCAGCCGCCACCCAGGCCTCGATGCCCACGGCGGACGCGAAGGAGCGGGCTTGGACCGCGGCGCTCGCGGTCGAGACCCCGAACGAGACGATGCGGAGCATCGCGCTCAACTTCCACCAAGCCGGGCAGGACGAGGTGCTGCGGCCGTATGTCGAGCGCTACCTGCAGACAGCCGAGACCGTCTGGGAGGACCGGGGAGTGCACCATGCATCGACGGTCTTGACGTTCATGTTCCCAAGGTTCCTGGCCACCGCCGAGACCCGCGACACCGTCGAGGCCTGGCTGACGGACGCCAAGGCCAACCCCGCGGCCAGGCGCTATGTGTCCGAGGGCCTGGACGAGGTCAAGCGAGCCCTCAACGCACAAGCCTGCGACGCCGACTGAGCCGGCGCCCGGCCTGGCGGGTCAAGGCGTGTCGGTGTGCAGGGACTGAGTGGGCCGGGCGAGCCGGGCGAGCTGGTGCAGGCCGGCAAGCAGACCGTGCATCAGGTCACCGGTGACGAAAGCGGTCTGCATGGTGATCGCGGCAAGCGCAGCCTGGCGATCGCCAAGGACCCGGCGTACCTCCGCGCCGGTCACGATCTCAACGGCGCGAGCATCAGGGTCGACGTGGATCAAGATACTGCCCGGGGGCCTGACCAGATCTGCATGCAGGCCCTCGGCGTAAGCGCGCACATCGCCGGTTGATGTGCCGACGTGCACAGTGATATCCCGCCCGCACATCCGCTCCGCAACCCTGACCGCCTTCTCGATCTCTAGCCGCTGAGACGGGGTGAAGGCTTCACCAGCGGGCACTGGCGCCGCCGGTGGGGTTGCCCGGCGCCGCCGACGTCGACCCTGGGATCTGCTTTCGGGCGCCGCCGGGGCTCGCGCCGGACTCCACCTCATCCGGCGCGCCGAACCACTCAGAGCGGGACCCCCCGCTCTGAGTGGGCTGAGAACGCGCCCCCTTGGCCAATGACGGCACCAGCACCATCGCGGTGATCACCGCCATCGCCAGCAACGGGAGGCCCGCGAAGAGAAGCAGCCCCTCCAGCATCGACATCGGCGGCGGGTCGGGCCAGTTGGTGGGCGCGTCGGCGATGGTCACATCCGCAACGATACTTGCCGGTGGTCGTTGTGTACGGTCATGGGTGCACGCCGTCATCAAGTCCCCGGCCAAGCAAAGGAAGAGCGTGGCTTCAGTCTGCCCGTCAGAAGAGGACGACCTGTGTCAGCTCGTCGAGGAGGTCACCGGCAACAGGTGGCTGGCCCAGGCGTCAGACTGGTTGATCGCCAGGCCGCTGTCGATCCTCACGCTGATCGTCTTCGCCCTCGTCGTGAGGTGGCTACTCCATCGGATGATCGACCGGATCGCCGCGCGAGCGGGTGAGGGGACCGTCCCTGGTGTCATCGCCCGTGGGCGGATGCCGCAGATGTTCCTCGAGCGCAGACCGGCGGTCGCTCAGCGTCGGCAGCAGCGCGCAGCGACGATGGGCGGGATGCTCAAGAGCATCGCGACTGGGGTCGTCTTCACGGTCATGGTCTTCATGGTCGTCTCCGAGCTCGGTTACGACATCGCGCCGCTCATCGCCAGTGCCGGGATCATCGGCGTGGCCCTCGGCTTCGGCTCCCAGAGCCTGGTCAAGGACTTCCTGAGCGGGGTCTTCTTGATCCTGGAGGACCAGTACGGCGTCGGGGACGTGGTCGACGCCGGCAGCGCCACCGGCGAGATCGAGGCGGTCGGGCTCCGGGTGACCCGGCTCCGGGACGTCAACGGGACGGTCTGGTACGTCCGCAACGGCGAGATCCTCGCGGTCGGAAACATGAGCCAGAGCTGGGCGCGAACGGTGCTCGACATCCAGGTCGCGTTCACCGCGGATCTCACCCGCGTGCGCGAACTCCTCCTCGAGGTCGCCCGGGACGTGTGGGAGGACCCCGAGTTCCAGCCCGACATCTTAGAAGAGCCGGAGGTGTGGGGTGTCGAGCGGTGGGACCCCGACGGGATCGTGATGCGCCTGGTGCTGAAGACCGCGCCCCTCGAGCAGTGGCGGGTAGCCAGGGAGATGCGCGAACGGATCAAGGACCGCTTCGACGCCGAGGGGATCGAGATCCCGTTGCCGCAACGGATGGTGTGGCACCGCGACGCGCCCGCCACCCAGCCTTCGCCGGAGCGAACCGCCGAGTAGCGTCGGTGGGGTGACGACTTCTCATGAGCAGTCCTTCTACGACGCCGTCGGCGGCCACGAGACGATCGCCGGCATCATCGACAGGTTCTACGCCGGGGTGGCCGACGATCCGGAGCTGCGGGCGGTCTACCCCGAGGACGACCTCGGCCCCGCGGCCCATCGGTTGACGATGTTCTTCGAGCAGTACTGGGGCGGGCCGAAGACCTACTCAGAGCAGCGCGGCCACCCTCGCCTTGGCATGCGACACGCCCCGTTCTCGGTGACCCCGGCCATGCGGGACCGGTGGCTCGGCCACATGCACGCCGCCATCGAGGACGCCGACATGTCCGCTGAGCACACCGCCCACTTCTCGGAGTACGTCGTCCGCGCCGCCCACTTCCTGGTCAACACCTTCGACGAGGAGGCCCCTCACGACCAGGCCCCGGCGTTCGAGGGACTGCACGGCCCGCCCTCGCAGTAGGCTCGCCAACAGACGCCGCTCCCCCACAGTTCCGGAGGCCACATGCCCGAAGCAGTGATCGTCGCGACCGCCCGCTCCCCCATCGGCCGAGCCCGCAGGGGTTCGCTCAAGGACGTCAGGGCCGACGACCTGACTGCCTCGATGGTCGCCGCCGCGCTCGCCAAGATCCCGGAGCTGGACCCGACCGACATCGACGACCTGATGCTCGGCTGTGGCCTGCCAGGCGGCGAGCAGGGTTTCAACATGGCCCGCGTGGTCGCGGTGCTGCTCGGCTACGACCACCTGCCCGGTACGACGATCACCCGCTACTGCTCCTCGAGCCTGCAGACCTCCCGGATGGCGTTCCATGCGATCAAGGCAGGCGAGGGCGATGCGTTCGTGTCGGCCGGGGTCGAGATGGTGTCGCGCTTCGTCAACGGCAACTCCGACAACCACCCCGGCACCCGCAACCCGATGTTCGGCAGCGCCGTTGCGCGCACCGAGGCGAGGTCTGAGAGCGACACCGCGACGTGGCACGACCCCCGCACCGACGCGGTGCTTCCCGACATCTACATCCCGATGGGTCAGACCGCGGAGAACCTCGCCGAGTCCCGCGGCATCAGCCGCAAGGAGCTCGACGAGTTCGGAGTGCGCAGCCAGAACCTCGCCGAAAAGGCCGTCGAGAACGGGTTCTGGAAACGCGAGATCGAGCCGGTGCTGTTGGCCGATGGTACGACGGTCAGCGCCGACGACGGACCCCGGTCAGGGGTCACCTACGAGTCGGTCTCGCAGCTGAAGCCGGTCTTCCGCCCCGACGGACTCGTTACCGCCGGGAACTGCTGCGCGCTCAACGACGGCGCCGCCGCCGTGGTCATCGTGAGTGACGCCAAGGCGGCCCAGCTCGGCGTCGCACCGCTGGCGCGGATCGTCTCCACCGGGGTCGGCGCATTGTCGCCCGAGATCATGGGGCTGGGACCGGTCGAGGCGTCTCGGCAGGCGCTGGAGCGAGCGGGCATGACCATGGACGACATCGATCTGGTCGAGATCAATGAGGCGTTCGCCGCCCAGGTGGTGCCGTCGTACCAAGATCTCGGGATCGACCTCGACAAGCTCAATGTCAACGGCGGCGCCATCGCGGTCGGTCACCCGTTCGGCATGACCGGCGCGCGCCTGCAGGCAACCATGCTCAACTCGCTGGACTTCCACGACAAGTCGACCGGACTGATCACGATGTGCGTCGGTGGGGGTCAGGGTATGGCGATGGTCGTCGAGCGCCTCAGCTGACCAGGTCAGGCGGCCTCGAGCACAGCCTCGACGGCGATCAGGACTTCGACCTTGTCGCCGATCATGACCTTGTCACCGTCGAGCGGGATGTTGAAGTTCACACCCCAGTCTTTGCGGCTGATCGTCGTGGTGCCCTCGAAGCCGACCCGGCTGGCACCCCACGGGTCGGTGCCGAGCCCGAGGTAGTCGAGCTTGAAGTCGACCGGTCTGGTGACGTCCATGATGGTCAGGTCGCCGGTGGCGACGACGTCCTCGCCGTTTTGGCGGACGGCGCTGCTCGTGAACGTCATCTTCGGGCTCGTCTCGACCGAGAAGAAGTCGGCGGAGCGAAGGTGGTTGTCGCGCTGCTCGTTGCGAGTGTCGACCGAGCTGAGCTCGATGCTCGCGGTGACGGAGGACTCCAGCGGGTCCTCGGCGATGTGCAGGACACCCTCGAACTCGCGGAACTGTCCGCGGATCTTGCTCATCAGGTGGCGGACTGTGAAGCCGACCTCGGAGTGGCCGGCATCGATGTTCCAGGTGCCGGGCGTGAGGCCTTCGAACTTTGACTGTGCGGTCATGGGGAACTCCTGATAGTTGATGTTTCAACCTGTCACCCTACCCAACCTGGTTGAATCATAAACTATTCCTGATACGATTCCCCCATGGACGTTCGGTGGCTCTCCAGCGACCAGCAGCGCGCTTGGCGCACCTACCTGTTGGGCACGACCCTACTGATGGAGCGGTTGGATCGCGACCTGCGCGAGAGGCACGACCTCTCCCTACCAGAGTACGAGATCCTCGTCCGGCTGTCCGAATCCGCGGACCGCCGGCTGAGGATGGCCGAGCTCGCCGACTCGGTGAAGAACTCGCGGAGCCGCATCACCCACACGATCGCGCGAATGGAGCGAGGCGGTCTCGTCGTACGCCGACAATGCCCGTCGGACGGGCGCGGCGTCTTCGCCCACCTCACCGAAGCAGGCCGCCGCAAGCTCGAGATCGCCGCGCCCGACCATGTCCGCTCGGTGCGCGATGCCCTCATCGACGTGGTGGCCGAGGACGACCTGGCCGCCGTCAGCCGAGCGTTCGCTGCTGTGGCCGACACCTTGGAGACCGGCGCCCCCGACCCGGTCCTCTCCCCTAAGTCGGCCTGACGCGCTCGATGGATTCCAGCGTTCCGTCTGCTCGCGAGTTGGCGTACTGTTCCCTGCCGGCCCAGCATCTGCTGACTCGACGCTGGGTCGACGATGCCGAGCGCTTGGACCTGCTCGCGGAGTGGCACACCATCGATGCTCGGTTGGCCACCGATCTGGAGATCGCCGCCGCGCGCGCGCAACGGTTCGCACCCGGGCACGCTCCAGAGGCGCTTCTCAACCGCTGGGTCCCCGCCACTCCTGATCTGACCGCCATGGTGAGCATGCGGTACGAGGGAGGGGACCCAGACAAACCATTCGTCGACGCGACGCCGCTGAGCCGCCAACTCCGCGCCGACGACCTGGCCCCGCTGGCGCAGGCGGCCATCCAGACGTACGGGCGCTTGCAACCGCGCTACCTGCGACTGTGGAGCGCCGAGCCTTCCGGCCGGTTCGCAGGCACGTGTCCTGACAAGCGTTTCCTCGCTGCACCCATCCTGTCCCTGCGGGCCGGCGGTGACCAGCCCGTGCCCGCTGAGCTGGCCATCGTCCCGGCACGGACCATGGAGGAGTACGACCGTGCCCAGTCGGCCTATGCCGTCGTGGACAACGCCCACCCGGAGCACCCGAGCCAAGCCGCACTCCAGGACTTCGAGGACCTCGAGGAGAGTTTGCAGGCGGGCACTCTCTTTGACGTGACGGTCGGAGGCGACTGGGCGGGCTATGTCGCCACGACCACCAACGGGGACACCCTCGGACTGCCCGCCTATGTCGTTCAAGAGCTCATCTTGACGCCGCAGACCCGCGGCCGTGGGTACGGCCGCCACCTCAGCACCCTGCTCGCCCGTGCCCTGCCCGATCAGACACGCGTCCTGATCGGCACCATCCACGCAGACAACCGAGGCGCCCGCGAGGCCGCCGAGTCAGCGGGTCGCAGGGATGTCGGCGGCTGGATCCAGGTGCCACTTCCGACGTCGTAGGCGTCAGTGGGCGGCGCGTCAGTCGCGGGTGAGCCGGCGATGGGTGACACGGTGCGGCCGCGCCGCCTCGACTCCCAGCCGCTGGACCTTGTTGGCTTCGTAGTCGGCGAAGTTGCCCTCGAACCAGAACCACCTGGCGGAGTCCTCGTCGTCGCCCTCCCAGGCCAAGATGTGGGTGACGACACGATCGAGGAACCACCGATCGTGGGAGATCACCACCGCGCACCCGGGGAACTCCAGCAGCGCGTCCTCGAGCGACTGCAATGTCTCGACGTCGAGGTCGTTCGTCGGCTCGTCGAGCAGCAGCAGGTTGCCGCCCATCTTCAAGGTCAGCGCCAGGTTGAGCCGGTTGCGCTCGCCGCCGGAGAGGATGCCGGCCGACTTCTGCTGGTCCGGCCCCTTGAATCCGAACGACGCGATGTAGGCGCGGCTCGGCATCTCGAAGTTGGCCACCTTGATGTGGTCGAGCCCGTCGGAGACGACCTCCCACACGTTCTGCCTCGGGTCGAGGCCGCCCCTGCTCTGGTCGACGTAGGAGATGCGCACCGAGTCGCCGACCTTGAGCTCGCCGGAGTCCGGCTTCTCCTCGCCGATGATCATCCGGAACAGGGTGGTCTTCCCGACGCCGTTCGGCCCGACCACCCCGACGATGCCGGCCCGCGGCAGCGTGAAGGACTGGTCTCGCATCAGCTCGCGGCCGTCGTACCCCTTGGCCAGCGTCGTCGCCTCCAGCACCACGTCACCGAGCCGCGGCCCGGCCGGGATGTTGATCTCCTGCAGGTCGGCCTTGCGGCCGCGCTCCGCCTCCGTCGCCATCTCCTCATATCTGGCCAGCCGGCTCTTGCTCTTGTCCTGCCGCGCCTTCGGGCTGGACCTGACCCATTCCAGCTCGCGTGCCAAGATCTTCTGCCGCTTGGCGTCCTTGCGTCCCTCGACGACCAGCCGTTGCTGCTTGGTCTCGAGGTACGTCGAGTAGTTGCCCTCGTAGGGATGCGCTCGGCCGCGGTCGAGCTCGAGGATCCACTCGGCGACGTTGTCGAGGAAGTACCGGTCGTGGGTGATGGCGAGTACGGCGCCGGGGTAGGCCTTGAGGTG
>JACCUS010000102.1 GCA_013811715.1 Nocardioidaceae bacterium | reverse complement strand
TCGTCTTCGACGACCTCACGAAGCAGGCGGAGGCCTACCGCGCCGTGTCGCTGCTGCTGCGCCGGCCGCCTGGACGCGAGGCCTATCCCGGTGACGTGTTCTACCTGCACAGCCGGCTGCTCGAGCGTTGCGCGAAGCTTTCCGATGACATGGGCGCCGGCTCGATGACCGGTCTGCCGATCGTGGAGACCAAGGCCAACGACATCTCGGCGTACATCCCGACCAATGTCATCTCGATCACCGACGGCCAGATCTTCTTGCAGTCCGACCTGTTCAACGCCAACCAGCGCCCCGCGATCGACGTGGGCCAGTCGGTGTCACGGGTGGGCGGCGCGGCGATGCCGAAGTCGATCAGGAAGGTCACCGGGTCGCTCAAGGTCGACCTCGCGCAGTACCGGGCGATGGAGGCGTTCGCGATGTTCGCCTCCGACCTCGACGCCGCTTCCCGCCGGCAGCTCGACCGCGGCTCGCGACTGATGGAGCTGCTCAAGCAGCCGCAGTACTCGCCGTACCCGGTCCCCGAGATGACCGCGTCGCTGTGGGCCGGCACGACGGGCAAGCTCGACGACGTCCCCGTCGACGACGTGCTCCGCTTCGAACGGGAGTTCTTGGACTACCTGCGCCGCGAGCACGGCGGCATCCTCGACAACATCCGGGAGTCCAGGGAGTTCACCGACGACACCGACAAGTCGCTGCAGAAGGCCTACGACGCGTTCCTCGACCAGTTCGAGACGAGCGAGGGCAAGTCCCTCAAAGCCGGTCGTGAGGACTTCGAGGCACTCGAGGACGAGGACGTCGAGCAGGAGCAGATCGTCAAGCAGAAGCGAGGCTAGAGACATGGCTGCATCGCTGCGTGAGCTGCGGGCCCGGATCAAGTCGGTCCAGGCCACCAAGAAGATCACGCGTGCCATGGAGCTCATTGCGGCGTCTCGCATCGTCAAGGCGCAGCAGCGGGCGCGGGCCGCGGCGCCGTACGCCCGTGAGCTGACCCGCGCGGTGTCGGCCGTGGCGACGTACTCCAACGTCGACCACCCGCTGACCACCGAGCCGGCGGAGTCCAGGCGGGCAGCCGTGCTCGTGGTGACCAGCGACCGCGGGCTCGCCGGGGCCTACTCGTCCAGCGCGCTCAAGGAGGCCGAGCGGCTGGGTGAGAAGCTGCGCGGCGAGGGCAAGGAGGTCGACCTTTATATCAGCGGTCGCAAGGGGGTCGGCTACTACGCCTTTCGCCAGCGGCCGGTCGTGCAGAGCTGGACCGGCTTCTCCGACCAGCCGACGTACGACGCTGCCCGGGAGATCGCCGACACCCTGATCGAGGCGTTCATCGCCGAGGAGGCCGACACCGCCGTCGACGAGGTGCATGTGGTCTTCACGCGCTTCAAGACGATGCTGGTGCAAGAGCCCACGACTGTCCGGCTGCTGCCGTTGGAGGTCGTCGAGGGGGATTCCAAGTCCGAGGTCGACGACGTGCTGCCGTTGTATGAGTTCGAGCCGACCGCGGCGGACGTGCTGGACGCGCTGCTCCCTCGGTACGTCCAGAGTCGGATCTTCTTCTGTCTGCTGCAAGCTTCCGCGTCCGAGCTGGCAGCGCGCCAGCGGGCGATGAAGTCGGCCACCGACAACGCGGAAGAGCTCATCAAGGAGTACACCCAAACCGCCAACCAGGCCCGACAGGCCGGGATCACCCAAGAGATCAGCGAGATAGTCGGCGGCGTGAACGCGCTCGCCGACGCCAACGCCGGGAGTGAGTGAGAAAATGACCGCCACCATGAACGAGACCCGAGAAGAGGAGAGCAGCGGCGCCGTCGGGCGGATCGCCCGTGTCACCGGCCCCGTCGTCGACGTGGAGTTCGCCGGGGACTCCATGCCCGACATGTACAACGCGCTCACGACCGAGGTCGGGGAGGGCGACGGCTTGCGCAGGCTCACCTTCGAGGTCGCTCAGCACATCGGTGACGGCATGGTCCGCGCCATCTCGATGCAGTCGACCGACGGCCTGGTCCGCGGCGCCGCGGTCACCGACACCGGGGAGGGCATCAGCGTGCCCGTTGGCGACCAGACCTTGGGACACGTTTTCAACGTGATCGGCGAGTGCCTCAACCTCAAGGAGGGCGAGGAGCTCGAGATCGAGGAACGCTGGCCGATCCACCGGCCGTCGCCGTCGTTCGACGCGCTGGAGTCCAAGACCGAGATGTTCCACACCGGCATCAAGGTCATCGACCTTCTCACCCCCTACGTGCAGGGAGGCAAGATCGGGCTGTTCGGCGGGGCCGGGGTCGGCAAGACCGTGCTGATCCAGGAGATGATCGCCCGGGTGGCAAGAGACCACGGTGGCGTCTCGGTGTTCGCCGGGGTCGGTGAGCGAACTCGGGAGGGCAACGACCTGATCACCGAGATGACCGAGACGGAGGTCATCGGACAGACCGCCCTCGTGTTCGGCCAGATGGACGAGCCGCCGGGCACCCGGCTTCGGGTCGCCTTGTCGGCGCTGACGATGGCGGAGTACTTCCGCGACGTGCAAGAGCAGGACGTGTTGTTGTTCATCGACAACATCTTCCGGTTCACCCAGGCCGGGTCGGAGGTGTCGACGTTGCTCGGACGGATGCCGTCGGCCGTCGGCTACCAACCCAACCTCGCCGACGAGATGGGTGTACTGCAGGAGCGGATCACCTCCACGCGTGGCCACTCGATCACCTCGATGCAGGCGATCTACGTGCC
>JACCUS010000060.1 GCA_013811715.1 Nocardioidaceae bacterium | reverse complement strand
TCTGCGGCGCCGCCAAGAAGCTGCCGATCCGCATGGCCACGCTGGAGATGCCGTAGCGGTCGGCGTACAGGCTGAGCAGTGCCTCCGCGGCGACCTTCCCGACGCCGTAGAACGTGTCCGGGCGGGTAGGGATGTCGACGCCGAGGGGGTCTTGGCGCGGCGTCATCCCGACCGCGTGGTTACTGCTGGCGTAGACCATCCGGCGTACCCCCGACGACACCATGGCGTCGAGCAGGGCGGCTGTGGTCAAGACGTGGCTGTGCAGGATCCTCGGCAGGTCCGACTCGGTGGCGACTCCGGCCAGGTGCACAACCGCGTCGACACCGTCGACCGCTCGGGCGGTGACCCGCGGGTCGGCGCAGTCGCCGAGGACGAAGTCGCCGGGGTAGCCGGTCTCCGGCTCGACGATGTCGAGGCCGCGCAGCTCGTGGTCGTCGGCGAGACGCGAGGTGAGGACGGAACCGATGTGGCCCGCAGCGCCGGTGATCAGGACAAGCATGTTTCAGATCCTCGGTACGACGTCCGCCAGCAGGGCGCCCAACCGGGTGGCGGCGGCCTTGCCTGCTGCCAACACCTCCTCGTGGTCGAGCGGCCCAGCGCTCAGGCCGGCGGCCGCATTCGTCACCAGCGAGATGCCCAGGACCTCCAGGCCGGCCTCGCGGGCAGCGATAGCCTCCAGCGCGGTGGACATCCCCACCAGGTCACCTCCGATGGCCCGCACCATCGCGATCTCCGCCGGTGTCTCGTAGTGCGGGCCGCGAAACTGGACGTACACGCCCTCGTCGAGGTCGGTGTCGGACTGCTTGCACAGCTCCCGCAGCCGGGGGGAGTAGAGGTCGGTCAGGTCGACGAAGTTGGCTCCGACGACGGGCGACGTCGCCGTCAGGTTGACGTGGTCTCGGATGAGCACGGCGGTGCCGGGCGCCCAGTCCGGGCGCACACCGCCGCAGCCATTCGTCAGCACGATCGCCCGACAGCCGGCGGCGGCAGCCATCCGGACCCCGTGCACCACGGCCGCAACACCGTGACCCTCGTAGTAGTGGGACCGGCCCAAGAACACGAGCGCCGTGACCCCGCCGGTGGCGACCGAGCGGATCTTGCCGGCATGGCCTTCGACGGCGGGTGGCGCGAACCCGGGCAGGTCGGTGGTTGCGATCTCGGCCAGCGGCTCACCGAGCGCCTCGGCCGCCGGCAGCCACCCCGAGCCCAGCACCAAGGCGACATCGTGTCGCGCTATGCCGGTCTTGTCGCGGAACACCTGCGCAGCCTCGGCGGCGAGCTCGTAGGGAGAAGCGTTTTCGGCCACGTGCAGACCGTACCGCGCTGGCCCAGACGACTGCGTCGACCGTAGTCGCCTGGTCTCGAGACTGGGGGGCCGTTGGACACCCAGCCGGGCAATTGGTTATGACCATGGGAGAAACCCTTCCGCTGGCCGAGGTAATGGCCCACTTGTCGGAGCTCGTGGGCCGGGTCGCCAATCAGCATGAGCGCGCCACAGTGACCGTCCATGGCCGCCCGTCAGCTGTCTGGCGAGAGGGGAGGGCGAGACTGAAGAGGCACTCGCCGAAGCGATGCGCCGGCGCCGGTCGCCTCGACCTCATGGGTCGGTGACAGGCTCGGAGTCGTCCAATCGGCCAGTGGCCTCCACTCGACCAGCTCAGGGTCGAACGGACCCGCTCGGCGGTCGGTTGCCCCCTGGATCGTGACGGCTTGGCGGTTCAGCGGCACCGCAGTCGGCTCGTCTCCCGGCATGTCGCCTGCCTACTCGCTGACGGAACGGCAGGGCCGGTTGCGAAGACTGTCCACATAGTCGTCGGGCGCCCCGGCGGCCAGCGCTGCCTCACTGAGTACGCCGATATAGCTGGCCGACGGCAGCCCGCCTTCGTAGGCGTCGAGCACGTAGAGCCAGACCAGCTGTTCGCCGTCAAGGGTCTGGACCCGCACCCGTAGCTTGCGGTACAGACCCATCTCCCACTCGTCGAGCGCGGCCGCGTCCTCGCCGGTCAGGTCATAGAGCGCGACGAAGACCTCCGCGAGGGGGTCCTCAACAACGGTCGCCAGCGCGCCGTCCCATCCGTGGTCCTCCCCGGCGAACGTCAGCCGCCAGCCCAGCAGCCAGCCGGTGCCGCGGGTGGGCGAATGCGGGCAGCGCTGCATCATCCGAGCAGGGTCCATATTCGAGGCGTAGGCGGCGTAGAGCGGCACGAGGTGCAGGTTATCGTGGCGCCGTGACTCACGTGGTGATCGTCGGTGGTGGGCCGGGTGGCTACGAGGCGGCGCTCGTCGCCGCGCAGCTCGGCGCTGACGTGACCATCGTCGACCGCGACGGGATCGGCGGCTCTGCGGTGCTGACCGACTGCGTTCCCTCCAAGACCCTCATCGCGACGGCGGAGGTGATGACCGCCGTGCAGGAGTCCAGCGAGCTCGGGGTGCGGTTCGCGGGCCACGACGACGACTTCCGTCAGGCAGCGTCGGTCGACCTCGGCGCGGTCAACGCACGGGTCAAGGAGCTGGCGGCCTCGCAGTCCGTCGACATCGCCCAGCGACTCGACGAGGCAAAGGTGCGCGTGATCAGTGGAACGGGGCGACTCGACGGCCCCGAGACGGTGCTCGCGACCACCGACGACGGCGTGGAGCGGTTGGCCGCGGACGCCGTACTGCTTGCCACCGGCGCCCGGCCGCGCGTGCTCGAGACGGCGCAGCCGGACGGCGAGCGCATCCTCACGTGGGAACAGGTCTACAACCTCGACGAGCTACCCGAACGGCTGGTCGTGATCGGCTCGGGCGTGACCGGCGCCGAGTTCGCCAGCGCCTACCACGCGCTAGGCGTCGAGGTGGCGCTGGTGAGCAGCCGCGACCGGGTGCTTCCCGGCGAGGACGCCGACGCGGCCGAGCTGTTGCAGGGCGTGCTCACGCGTCGCGGCATGACGGTAGTCGGCAGGTCGCGTGCCAACGAAGTGGTGCGAGACGGCGACGCCGTCGTGGTCACGCTCACCGACGGGCGGATCCTCCGAGGCTCGCACTGTCTGCTGGCCGTCGGATCGGTCCCCAACACGGCCGGGCTCGGACTCGAAGAGGCCGGCGTCACCTTGGAGGACGGAGACTTCGTCGGTGTCGACCGGGTCTCGCGCACGACTGCGCGCGGCGTGTACGGCGCTGGAGACTGCACCGGCGTGCTCATGTTGGCCTCCGTCGCCGCCATGCAGGGACGGATCGCGATGTGGCACGCGCTCGGGGACGCGGTAGCACCGCTCGACCTGAAGACGGTCTCGTCGAACGTGTTCACCGCTCCCGAGATCGCCACCGTCGGCTGGAGCCAGCGGGCGGTCGACGCGGGCGAGATCGAGGCGAGGTCGGTGATGTTGCCGCTGGCCGGAAACGCGCGGGCCAAGATGCAGGGAGTCCACGACGGTTTCGTCAAGCTGTTCTGCCGACCGGGCACCGGCATCGTGATCGGAGGAGTCGTGGTGGGGCCGCACGCCAGCGAGCTCATCCACCCGGTGTCGCTGGCGGTGGGGGAGCGGCTGACCGTCGACGACGTGGCGCACGCCTTCACCGTCTACCCGTCGATCTCAGGCTCGGTGGCCGAGGCAGCACGACGCCTGCACCGGCGCTGAAAGTCCGACCGGCCTCCGCCCATTTCCGGGTAAATAGCAGGAATGTAATTACACCGCAGTATTCTAAGAATACCTACGTTCTGTAGCCGGTCTTCTCCATATGTGACAATAATCTGTCTCTGTTGCCACATCATTAACAATTGTCACATCAGTATCGAGCTTGATTACGACGAGACTGTCCCCCGCAGCCCGCCAGGAGTCATCAAATGCGAGTCAACCGCGTGCACCCGCGAACCCGCAACAGCACCGCAATCGTCATTCTCGGCCTCGGCCTCGGCCTGATCGCGGCCGCCACCCCGGCCACCTTGTCCGCAACGGCGGCGACTGAACCGACCGCATCGTTGCCCCCTCGAGCTGCCATCACCAACGCCGAAAGCGTCCCGGAGCCGGTGGCCCCGCACGTCACCGACCTGGCCATCCCACCGGTGCCCAAGGGCGACCGAGTGTTCACCGCATCAAGGCTCGCCGCCCCCGCCGACGTCGACAGCGGACACGGAGACGACGAAGGCACTTTGGTCGCGCATCTCCGCCAACCGTCGACGACGGACTTCTCCATGGTCGGCGTCACCTGGGCGCCCGGCACCGCGCCGACCGGTCTCAGCGTCGAGGCCCGGACACTCCGCAACGGGACCTGGAGCGATTGGACCCACTTGCACTTCGACCCCGAGGAGGCGCCGTCGGCGGCCGAGGACTCGCAGGTCCGTGACGGGACAGCGCCGGTGTGGTCCGGGGATTCCACCGGGGTCGAGGTGGCGGTGTACTCCTCCGACGGGTCGACACCGGCAGACCTGCAGCTCAATGCGATCGACCCCGGCACCTCGTCGTACGACGCCGAGCTCGCCTCGGAGCAGACCAGCCTGGCAGCAGCCGGCGCGTCGGATGCCGGCCCGAAGGCGGGACAGTTCCCCGGCAAGCCGCGCACCATCTCTCGGGCCCGGTGGGGCGCGGACGAGAGCCTCGGGGACAAGTGCTTCCCCCCTCGGTACGGGTCGACCTTCAAGATGGTGTTCGTCCACCACACCGTGGGCAGCAACTCCTACAGCGAGTACGAGTCGCCGGCGGTCGTGCGCGGCGTGCACGCCTACCACACCGCGTCGCGAGGCTGGTGCGATATCGGCTACAACTTCCTCGTCGACCGCTACGGCAACGTCTACGAGGGCCGCGACGGCGGGATCCGCAAGTCGGTGCGCGGCGCGCACGCCGGTGACTACAACACCAACACCACCGGCATCTCCTTGATGGGCAACTTCGAGGAGGCGTATCCGACCCGCCCGATGAAGCACGCACTGGTCCAGCTGATCGCGTGGCGGATGGGGAGCGCCTACCACGGCGCCTACGGACGGACCAGGGTCGCCGGTGACCGCTTCAAGCGGATCGCTGGACACCGCGACGCGATGTCCACGGCATGCCCGGGCGTGCACGTCTACGAGTGGCTGCCGACCCTGCGTGAGCGGGTGGCGACCCGGCTCGGCGACTACGAGTCGCGGATCGAGACCACCTGGCGAGCCAAGGGGGGGCACCGAAGCGACCTCGGCTCGGTGCGCATCGGGGAGCAGGGCGAGAACCGCGGCCACCACACCACCTTCGAACGCGGCCGCATGTACGGCAGTGCCGCCGGGCTCTTCACGCTGTACCGCGGGCCGATTCTGCGCAAGTACGTGCGCAGCCGGGAGACCAACAACCTCGGCTACCCGATCACCACGACGCGACCGGTGGCGACCGGCCGCGTCAGCGCCTTCAAGCGCGGCCGCATCTACCGGTCGAACGCCACCGGGGTCGCGCTCCTGGACCGCCACCCGATCCTGCGTAAGTACCGCGCCCTGGACGGCGCCGCCGGTCGCCTCGGCTTCCCGATGAGGGACGCCGTCAAGACCAGGGCCGGCAGCAAGGTCAACTTCCAGCACGGGACCATCCGGTGGGACTCCACCGCCAAGAGACTCACGGTGGAGTATCGATGACGCTCATCCCCAGTCACCGACGCCGCACGCTCCGACGCAGCCGTCCCCTTCGATGGCGTCGGGCCGGCGCGATCGCCGTCGTCGCGGCGCTCGCGACAACCGGACTGTCGGCGACCGCGGTCGCCGACAGGACCTACTACGTCCCGATCACCAAGAGCTGGACCATCCACGGGCACGGCTACGGCCACGGCCACGGCATGAGCCAATACGGCGCCTACGGCGCCGCCCTGCGGGGTCGGACCTACACCCAGATCATGGACTTCTACTATCCCGGAACCTCATGGGCGCGGGTGCGGGGCATGGTGCGGGTGCTGATCAGCGGCGACTGGACGAGCGACCTGCAGGTGCGCGCCCGGCCAGGGCTGACGGTGCGAGACCTGCGCGACGGCACGCGCTGGCGGCTGCCGAAGCGGGATGGGCTGACTGCGTGGCGGTTGACGCCCGTGGCGGACGGGAGCACCGCCGTCCAGTTCCGCAACTCCAACGGCTGGCACCGCTGGCGGATCCCCGGCGGCAGGGAGACGTTCCGCAGCGACGGGCAGTTCAAGGCGCCTGGTCCGCTGACCCTGCTGCTGCCGAGCGGTGAGGGGAAGCGGTACCGCGGCGCACTTCGCCTGAAGCGCCCCTATGTCGGGGCCAGCTCCCGGGACACCGTGAACGTGCTGCGGATGGACTCCTACGTCCAAGGAGTGGTGCCTTACGAGATGCCCGCGTCCTGGGCTCAGCAGGCGCTGCGGTCCCAGGCTGTCGCCGCCCGCACCTACGCCGCCTGGCAGCGCGCGCAGAACCCCGACCGCTACTACCAGGTCTGCGACACCACGGCCTGTCAGGTGTACGGCGGAGTGGCAGCCGAGCAGACGTCCACCAACGACGCCGTACAGGGAACAGCGAGAAGGATCCTCACGTACGGCGGTAGGCCGGCCTTCACGCAGTTCTCGGCCAGCTCCGGCGGCTGGACCTCCGCCGGCGGGGTCCCCTACCTGCCCGCGCAGAAGGACCCGTACGACGACTTCCCGGGCAACGGCGTGCACGACTGGACGGCGACAGTGTCCGCGGCGTCGCTGGAGAGCGCTTATCCGGAGATCGGCCGGCTCGTCGACCTGCGCGTGACAGCGCGCGACGGCAACGGCCAGTGGAACGGACGGGTGCTTCAGATCGTCCTGGACGGGACCGACGGCACCGCCCAGATGACCGGCGACGACTTCCGGTGGCACTACGGACTGCGCTCGAACTGGTTCACCATCGAGGCGACCCCGATCATCCAGCGGTGGCGTGCCGTCGGTGGCAGGTCGAACCTGGGTCCGGCACGGTCGGGCGAGTACGCGGTGCACACCGGCTCCGCGCAGACGTTCGACGGCGGCCGGGTCTTCTGGAGCTCGAGGTCCGGGGCACGCGAGCTGCGCGGCTCGGTGTTGAAGGCCTATCGCGCGTGGGGTGGCCCGGACTCCAGCCTCGGCTGGCCGGCCACCGGCATGATGGACGCCGCCGGCAACGGTCGCAAGGCGCGCTTCCAACACGGCAAGATCTACAACTCCCGGGCCAGCGGGGCCCATGTCGTCTACGGGCCGATCATGCAGCGGTGGTCGAAGGCCGGCGCGGCCGGCGGATGGCTCGGTTATCCGGTCTCCAACGTCTTCGCGATCGACGGCGGGCTGCGGGCTCGGTTCCAGCACGGCAGGATCAGCTGGGACCGGTCCTCCGACCGATTCCGAATACGCCGCCGCTGATCGGCGGCCCCGACCGTCCACTGACACGATCCGACCGTCAGGGGGCCGGGACTGCGTCGTCGTCGGATCGTTGCGCGGTGGTCAGTCCTTGATCTCGCAGAGCACCTGGCCGTTGGTGACGGTCGCCCCGACCTCTGCGGTGAGCCCTGAGACGATGCCCGCCTTGTGCGCGTTGAGCGGCTGCTCCATCTTCATGGCCTCGATGACAACGACCGGGTCACCCTCGACCACGGCGTCGCCTTCCTCGACGGCGATCTTGACGATCGTTCCCTGCATCGGTGAGGCAACGGCGTCTCCGCTGGCGGCCGCCCCGGACTTCTTGCCTGCTGCTGCGCGCTTCCTCGGGCTCTTGTTGCCGGCAGCCGCCACGCCGCTCGCGGAGGCGAAGCCGGCGGGAAGCGAGACCTCGAGCCGACGGCCGCCGACCTCGACCGTGACAGTCTCGCGCTCGCGAGGTTCCGCTGCTTCGGAGTCGCCGTCGTACGGGGCGATGGTGTTGTCGAACTCGGTCTCGATCCAGCTGGTGTGAACGCCGAACGACTTGCCGTCACCGACGTAGGCGGCATCGTCGACCACGGCACGATGGAACGCGATCACGGTCGGCATTCCCTCGACGACAAACTCGTCCAGGGCGCGTCGTGATCGGGCCAGCGCCTCGTCGCGGGTTCGGCCCGTCACGATGAGCTTCGCCACGAGCGAGTCGAACGAGCCGGGCACGGTCTCTCCCTGGTCGTAGCCGCCGTCGAGACGGATCCCGGGGCCGGACGGCGCGTGCCAGCGGGTAAGGGTCCCGGGTGCCGGCATGAAGTTCCGCCCGGCGTCCTCGGCGTTGATCCGGAACTCGATCGAGTGGCCCTCGACGGGCGGGTCGTCGTACCCGAGCTCCTCGCCCCCGGCGATGCGGAACATCTCGCGGACCAGGTCGATGCCGGTGACCTCCTCGGTCACCGGGTGCTCGACCTGCAGGCGGGTGTTGACCTCGAGGAAGGAGATCAGGCCGTCTTGGCCCACGAGGAACTCGACCGTGCCGGCGCCGACGTAGCCGGCCTCCTTCAGGATCGCCTTGGAGGAGTCGTAGAGCGTGGCCAGCTGGGCATCGGTGAGGAACGGCGCCGGCGCCTCCTCGACCAGCTTCTGATGACGGCGTTGCAGTGAGCAGTCGCGGGTGGAGACCACCACGACGTTGCCGTGCTGGTCGGCGAGGCACTGGGTCTCCACGTGCCTGGGCTTGTCGAGATACCGCTCGACGAAGCACTCGCCGCGGCCGAACGCGGTGACGGCCTCGCGGACGGCGGAGTCGTACAGGTCGGCGATCTCGTCCTCCGTGCCGGCGACCTTCAGCCCGCGGCCGCCGCCGCCGAACGCCGCCTTGATGGCGATCGGGAGGCCGTGCTCGCGGGCGAACGCGACGACCTCGTCGGCGCCGGAGACCGGATCGGGGGTGCCGGCGACCAGCGGCGCGCCCACCTTGTCGGCGATGTGGCGCGCCCTGACCTTGTCGCCGAGGGCGTCGATGGCCGCCGGCGGTGGGCCGATCCAGGCCAGCCCTGCGTCGATCACCGCTTGAGCGAAGGCGGCGTTCTCCGCCAGGAACCCGTAGCCGGGATGCACGGAGTCCGCGCCAGAGCGAGCTGCGACGTCGAGGATCTTCTCGATCGAGAGGTAGGTGCCGGCCGGGGTCGCTCCGTTGAGCGAGTAGGACTCGTCGGCGAGGCGGACGAACAGCGCGTCGCGGTCGGGGTCGGCGTACACCGCGACGCTGCCGATGCCGGCGTCCTTGCAGCCGCGGACGACGCGGACGGCGATCTCGCCGCGGTTCGCGATCAGGACCTTGCTCGGCATGGCCACGCTCTGCTCCTCGTCGTCTGGTCCGTACGGCGTCACGCCGCCGCTACGACGTGAGTCTAAGGCGAACTCGACCTCGGAAGCGCTCTCGATGCCGCAGGCTTGACTGGACTAAGTCGGACTAAGCACAATGGACCGGTGATCACAACCGTAAACATCCACGAGGCGAAGACCCACCTGTCCCGGCTGCTGGAGCAGGTTGCGGCCGGTGAACGGGTCGTGATCGCGAGGGCAGGCACCCCCGTCGCGGAGCTGGTGAAGCACGAGCCGAGGCCGCTGGTCTTCGGTGGGCTCCGGGGTCAGCTCAGCTTCGACGACGAACACTTCGATGACGTCGACAACGACATCCTCGAGATGTTCTACGGCCCAGATGCTGCTTCTTGACACCCACGTCGTGCTGTGGGTCCTAGACGACCACCCGAAGTTGGGTGCGGGCGCGCGACGCCGGCTCGCCGCCGAGTTCTTCGTCCATGTGTCCGCCGCGTCTGTTCTGGAGCTCACCATCAAGTCGATGCTGGGCCGACTGGCGCTCCCGGACAATCTGGAGCAGGCGTTGGATGACCAGGGCTTCCTGCCGCTGCCGGTCACGGCAGCGCATGCGAGTTCGCTGCGGCTGTTTCCAGAGCTCGGCCGACATGATCCGTTCGACCGTCTCCTGTTGGGCCAGGCAAGAATCGAGAAGCTCCAGCTGCTGACCGCCGACCGTTCGCTGCTCGCAACCGGGTACCACTATGTTGTCGATGCC
>JACCUS010000053.1 GCA_013811715.1 Nocardioidaceae bacterium | reverse complement strand
GCTTAGCCGGGGCGGGGGAGGCTGGCGTCGCGGACGAACCAGCCCAGCGCCGCCAGGCCGAGCAACGCGGCCACCGTCGACAGCACCGGCTGCGACCCCTCGACATCGACGAGCACACCACCCGCCGCCCAGACACCCGCGGTGAGGGCGAGTACGACGACCGCCGCCACCAGTCGCCGTACCGGGCGTGGGTCGACGAAGCGAGCGCCGGCGGGCGCGGTCGCCGCTGATGCGACGGACGTGTGTACGACGAACATGCTGACGGCGGCGACCAGCGTCCACGGCGTCACCGAATCCTGCACGGACGTGTACCACTCCCACCCGAGCAGGGCCAGCAAGGCCAGGGCAGCGGCTGAGTCGGGGGATACCACCGCCCAGATCAGTGTCAGCGTCACCCCGACGAGCATCAGGAACGACGCACCTGTCCCGACGATCTCCGACGCGACCAGGAACCAAACCGTCGCCGCACACGTCGCGGCGCGCAGCAGCCAGTGATGGCCGCCGCTGTCCGTGCTCCAGTCGACCAGCGGCCAGACGAAGTTGGGGACCCTCATCGTCGGGCCATCCGTGGGGCTGAGGCACGGCGGCCGATGTCGCGCAGCACCTGGTCGAGGCTGCCCGGTCCGAACCACGGAACGACCGGGATGCCGGCCCCGTTGACCCGGCGGACATCTGCCTCTCGCTGCAGCAGTCTGATCCGCCATGCCAACGCCACATAGGGATCGCGGGTCTGTTCTGGCAGCCCGGCGGGGAGTGTGTCGACGACCACAACGGTCAGCCCCTGCCGGGCGAGGGTGACGGCGTGGCCCAAGGCCGTGACGGAGAAGAGCGGGGACAACATGATGACGAGCGCTCCGGCGTCGAGGCCGAACTGGATCCGCGTGTTGTCCTCGAGATGGGGCGGCTGCACGCTCATCGTGGCAAGGATGTCGAGCACGCGACGCAGGTGCAGCTTCCCCGTCGAGGCCGACAGCCGGGTGCGCCTCGCCGTACCGAAGATCCGCAGACCGACACGGTCGCCACGGTGCAGGTAGTGCTCCGAGATGGCCCCGGCGGCTCTCGCCGCGGTGTCGAGGCTGCTAGCGGCGCCGTCGATGCCCTCGCTGACGCCCACGTCGCTGGTCGCGTCCACGACGAGCACGACCTGGGTGTCCTGGTCCGCCCACGTCTCGGAGACGTGGATGTTGCGGGTGCGCAGCGACACCGGCCAGTGGATGCGGCGGAGCCGGTCGCCGGTGTGGAACGGTCGGATGCCCGCGAACTCGCTGCCGTCACCAAGCCGCGCCGACCGGTTGACGCCGACCAGGCCGCTGGGATGGGGCGCAGGCGCTGCCGCGTCGAAGACGGCCGGCAGCGGCAACGTCGTCACGCCGAAGTCCGGCAGCCCGACCGGCCCCCAGCGGTAGCCGCCCCAGCTGCTGGTGGCCGCGACCACCACGGCGACGTGCTGCTCTCCCCAGCGCGTCGACCTGACCTCGAAGTCCAGCGTCGCGGCCGGCTCGTCCGCCATCGCCAGTGCCAGCACACCCCGACGCGGGCGTAGGTGGAGCCACGGCGAAGAGTGCACCGTGGCGATGCTCTGCCGCGTCCCGGCGGGCAGGCCGAAATCGACATGGAGGCTGGTCTCCTCGCCTTCCCGCAGGGTCGAACTTACGAGCCGGGCCGAGGTGCGCGGCGCCTCCCGCGGCCGGTCGAGGACCGACCACAACGTGATCACGAGGAGCGGGGTCGCGAGCACCAGCAGGTCCGGTCGGCGTACGGCGATCGCGGCGACCGCCAGCGGCAGCCCGACGGCCGCGGCGCGCAGGTGGGCGGGCGTGGGCCGCCACACCGCGGGGGTAGGAGCGGTGGCCATCGTCAGCTGGCCGGGTTGAGTTCCCGCGCGGCCGGCGTCGGGGTCGACGACAGCACGCTGTCGACGACGGTGCGGCCGGACACCGCGCTCATCCACAGCTCGGGCTTGACGGTGATGCGGTGCGCCAGCACCGACGGCGCCACCGCCTTGACGTCTTCGGGCGTCACGTAGTCGCGGCCGCCGATGACGGCGTGGGAGCGCGCTGTCAGCATCAGCGCAAGTGAACCGCGAGGCGACGAGCCCACAAGCACGTGCTGATGACCACGGGTCGCGCCCGCCAGCGCCACGCAGTAGCGGGCGATGCCCTCGTTGACGGTGACCGCCTCGATCGCGGTCTGCATCCCCAACAGTCTCTCGGCGTCGACGACCGGGCGAAGGGTCTGCTCCTCACGCTGCCGCTGCATCCGGCGCTGCAGGACGTCCAGCTCCTGCGCGGGGGTGGGGTAGCCGAAGCTCACCCGCATCAAGAAGCGGTCGAGCTGGGCCTCTGGCAGCGGGTAGGTGCCCTCGTACTCGACCGGGTTCGCGGTGGCCAGCACGTGGAAGGGCCGGGTGAGCGGGAACGTGGTGCCCTCGACCGTCACCTGCCCCTCCTGCATGGCCTCCAGAAGCGCCGCCTGGGTCTTCGGCGGGGTGCGGTTGATCTCGTCGGCGAGCAGCAGCCCGGTGAACAAGGGACCGGGTCGGAACTCGAACTCGGTGGTGCGCTGGTTGTAGATGAACGACCCGGTCAGGTCGGCGGGCAGCAGGTCGGGAGTGAACTGCGCACGGGTGAAGTCCAGCCCGAGCGTCTGGGCGAAGGACCTGGCCGCAAGGGTCTTGCCGAGCCCCGGGAAGTCCTCGAGTAGGACGTGCCCACCCGCCAGCACGGCGCTGAGCACGAACGACAGCGCCGCCCGCTTCCCCACCACCGCGGATTCCACCTCGTCGAGCACGTCGGCGGCGAGGCGGGACACGGTAGGCAGGTCGGGAGTGGTCACAAGGCCTCGATTCGGGTGAGCAAGCGGGCGAGGTGGCGGGCGGAGCCGGGTCCGGCGGGGCGCGGCCGGTCGGTGAGGTAGTCGGCCAGCTGAGGGCCGAGGACCTCCCGCGCGCGGGCCGGCTCGTCGTACCAGTCGATGCCGTGCTTGACACGCAACCGCTCCGCCACGAGCCCGGTCAGCGTGCGGTGCACCTCGTCGCCGACCGCGGCCCGGTCAGACGCCTCGGCGAGCAGCCGGGACAGCGTCGAGAAGCGCGGGTCGAGGTGGCGCGTGAGCGGGTCTGGCCGGTAGGGCTGGCGCCAGTCGGCCGGCGTGACGCCGGCGCCGACGTCGCCGATCAGCCAGATCACTGTCAACGCGGCGGTGACCGCGGCGGCCAACATGACCGGTCGTACGTCGGCCTCGACGAGCGCGCCGTAGCCCCACACCCCGGCCCAGCAGAAGACAACGGCGACGAGCCGCTGCACCCAGACGTGATCGGTCACGGCGAGCCCACATGCGCAGAGGGGTCCTGCACGGTGCGGCTGAAGTCCGCACGGAGCTGGCGCAAGGCGTCGACGGCGGCCGACCGGTGGGCCTCGGTGAGAGTGTGCTCGGAGAACCTCGCCTCGCGATACAAGGCCGAGAGCACGGTGATGGCGGTGTCGTTCACGGCGTACGTCGACAGCGTTCGCGCGGTGAACTCGGCCGAGGTCTCGGCCGGGTCGCGCGCGATCCCCGCCGTCGCCGCCGCCTCTTCGAGTCCGAGCCAGCACGCCACGATGGCGTTGCGCGGAGTGCCTGCGGTCAACGCCGTCAGCTGATCCTCGGCTGCCTGCGCGATCGCGTCCGGCACCTCCTGGTCGAAGGCGTCGTCGTGGTCGACACGGGCTCCGGCGCCCTCTCGTCGGCGTTCCCGTTCTGCCCTCCGACGCCGCAGCCACACGGCGCCGACCAGGATCGTGAGGGCGGCGAGCGCGAGCAGCGAGAGCAGGACCACGAAGACGGTGCCGGCCCATTCGAGGACCTCCTCCGACGCCTCCGTCTGCCGGTCATCGACGGTACGGCCGCTCTCGCCCTGTTGGGGGGGAGTTGGCGTGGTCGGCTTTGGCTCGCGGAAGGTGAGGATGTCCACCCGCGAGGTCGAGGCTGCCCACACGGCGAGCAGGACCACCAGGGTCGCTCCTGCGACGATCCAGCCGCGGCCGCGGTTCATGGCGGCACACTATCCGACCTACATCTCGAACCGGTCTCGCTGAGAGCGGCCGAAGCGGTGAGTATGTTTGGGGCATGATTCGGCGGCGGGTGGTGGTCCACGGTGACGTGCAGGGCGTCTTCTTCCGCGACGGCTGCCGTAGCGAGGCGGCGGCCGTCGGGGTCACCGGCTGGGTGCGCAACCGGCGCGACGGCGCGGTCGAGGCCGTGTTCGAGGGCGACGACGCCGCGGTCGAGTCGCTGTGCGGCTGGTGCGAGACCGGGCCGCCGCACGCGCAGGTCGACCGAGTCGACGTCACGGAGGAGCAGCCCGCGGGAGACTGCGCCTTCGAGGTCCGCTGAGCCGACAGCGGGTCGGCGTACCGCGTCGCCTCAGTGAGCGCCGGGAACGCGGACGTCGACCCAGACCAACCGGTGGTCGCTGCTGGGGAACGGGAACACGCCGGTCAACCGGAACAGCGGATCGGACTGCAGCGGCCAGAACACCGCGGCGTCGAGGGGCCGCAGGCTGCGTGAGGGCAGCACGTAGTCGGCGCGCAGGTTGCCCGGTGCGGGGAAGTCGTTGAAGTCGGCGGTGTCGTACCTGGGATCGCTTCGATGTGTCTCGTTGGCGCCGCCTTGCAGGGCCGCGGCCTCGACCGCACCGGCTGAGGCGGGCAGCGGGTCGACGATGCGCGGATGCTCGATCAGCTGCTGGATCGCACCTGGGATCGAGTCTCCGTCGAGCGGGTCGCTGTTCTGGTCCCCCAGGATCACGAAGGCCGAGCCTGGCTTCAGCCCGCCGTACGTCCCGGTGTCGTCGTAGATGTAGGACGACGTGGGCCCGGGCGTCACGTAGTCGGCCCAGAGGCGGATCTCGTCGTAGTTGCGGCGGCCGTTGCGGTCCTCGGGGCCGTCGAAGACCGGCGGAGTGGGGTGAGAGGCCAAGACATGGACGGTGCGTCCGCCGACGACCACGGGCACGTCCCAGTGCGACTTGCTGGACAGCCGTACGACGTCGAGCTCCGCCGGGCTGTACCAGTCCGCCGGAGCTGCTGTCGACGGGTCGTCGGGGAGTAGGGCGCCGGGCATGTCCTTCCACAGGAAGCGCTGGAAGGTCCGCACCTGGTCGGTGGCGATGGGGTGGCGTGACAGCACGGCCATGCCGTACTGGCCCTCGAAGAACCCGAACCCGAAGGCGTCGTCGGGGCCGCCGATGCTGCCGTCGTTGTTCAGGTCGAAGCCGCTCGGCACGCCGGTGTTGGACGGCGCGACGTAGGCGTAGGGGTAGTCGATCGGGTCGGCGCCGTGCTGGCCGATCTCCAGGTAGTTCTGGCGGAACAGGTCGACTGCGCGCTGGCCGGGCACGTAGTCGAACTCGTTGAGCAGCACGACGTCGGGCTCTGCCCGCTGGATCACCTCGGCGACGGCCCGCGCCTGCGGGTTGTCCGGAGTCGACAGGTCGGCCTCCAGCTGGCCGGGGGCGAAGCGGTTCAGGCTGAGGTTGTACGTCGCGACCCGGAGCGGCTCCGGCCCGCCGCGATATTCCTGAATCGCCCGGCCAGCCTCGGCCGGTGCCGTCATGGTGGCCGCGACCAGCGCCGCCGTGGTGACGCTGGCTGCTGCGGCCATTGCTCGAGTGACCCTTGCGCGGGTGGCGTTCTGGCGCATACTGCTCCTCGGTTCCGGGTTGATCCGCCCACAGTAGATGCTTGCCTCACCGACGAACAGGTCTGCGGCCTTAACGGACGGCGAACGGAGTCGAGCGGGCGTTGCGGGCTATGTCCCCTGCGTTATCAGAACTGATACTATGGTGCCATGCCCGGCCACAAGCCCAGAGCCGCTGCGCAGCAGCCGACTGACCAACTGCGCGTCGTGCTCGAGTCCGCCGCTCGCCTGCAGCAGTTGGTGCCAGACGCCGTGATGGTGGGCGGCTCGGCCGCCGCGTTCTACGGCAGACATCGTGACTCCTTCGATCACGATCACGTGGTCGCCGACCTGCGGGACCGTTTCGACATCGTGCTGGAGGCGCTGGAGTCCGAGGGCGACTGGGTCACCAACCGAGTGCAGCCGGGCGTGCTCATCTTGGGTCGGTTGGGCGACATCGAGGCGGGCGTACGACAGCTGATCCGGACCAGGCCGTTGGAGACGGCCGACGTCGTACTCGCTTCCGGCAACCGGCTGGCGGTACCGACGCCAGCAGAGACGTTGCGCATCAAGGGTTTCCTGATCGTTCGCCGCAATCAGACACGTGACTACCTCGATGTTGTCGCGTTGGCCTCTGTTCACGGTGTGCGCGCGGCAGCCGACGTACTGAGCCGGCTCGACGACTACTACACCGACCAGCATGGCGAGGGTCGCGGGGTCGCCGCGCAGGTCGCCAGACAGCTCGCGGACCCCCGGCCCAAGGACGCCTCCGTGACTCGACAGTTGGGTGCCTACCGAAACCTCGACCCGCGTTGGCACGACTGGAACCAGGTCCGCGGCGCCGCTCGTGACATCGCGACGAGCATGCTGGACGGGGAGGCTTGACACCCATGGCCCTGGCCTTCCGGAATCTGACGGCCAACCCATCAGCGCCCGTCGGCGACTGGCCCACCGAGGCGGTGCAGGCCGCCCTCGAGCGTGGAGATCTCGACCACTGGCAACGCCTCGCCGCATCGATCCGCCGAGAGCCATGGGGGAGAACGGCGCGACAGGTCGAAGAGGTGCTCAGCCACTCGCGTCCTTACGGCGTCGCCGAGTTGATGGAGTCGGTGATCGCCCTGGCTCGCAACGCTGTGGAAGAAAGTGAGCGGGAAGCTGTGGCGGTGGCGGTTCGGGACTCGATCACCCGGTCTGGACTCAGCCGGTCGGCCTTCGCGTCGCGTATCGGCACCTCCGCCTCGCGGTTGTCCACCTACGCCACGGGCAAGGTCGTTCCCTCCGCCACCCTCATGGTCCGGATCCAACGACTGGTCGAAGGCCCCGACCGCTGAAGGCCCCTGCTCCATCGGCAGTCGTGGGTGACAAACGGAGCCGAATGGACTGCTGCGCTGACTTGGCATCGCCCGTGCCGTCATGATGCACATGGGACCGTGATCAGGGTCTGGTGCCTACGCCGGAGCGCCATTCCCGCAAACGCAGTACACCGCTGGTGCCCGCGGCCAGTGCCGGCGTGGGGCCGCCCGTACCCTCCCGGATGCCGATAAGAAACTGCTCGACGGCATCGGCGGCTGTGAATGACGGCGCCCAGTTGAGCTCCCGTCTGGCCTTGGTGGTCGACATCGTCGGCAGGTTCAGCAGGGCGTCGAACAGGTCGGCGGGGGCCGGAGACAGATGGGCCCGCCAGGCACCACCCAGTAGACCTCGCACTAGCCGAGGTGACACCGGTGCGACCCGTGCTTGGAACAGGCGTCCGAGTGCCTTGGCGTCGAGCACCCCGTCGGCGGCGATGTTGAAGGCGCCAGTCACCGGCCGCGTGACGGTGGCCGTGATGGCGGCCGCGACATCGTCGCTGTGCACCGCTTGGACTCGCAAGCCCCGCGGCACCGGCAGCACGGGGATCAGCTCCGGGCGTAGCAGAGTGCCGGGCACCAGTGGCCCGCCGAACAGCCGACGCTGCTGCACGGCCGCCTCGCGCTGGAACACGAAGGCCGGCCGGATCCGAACCACGCGGCAGCTCGGGACAGTCGCCTCGAAGACGTCGAGGAGCCGCTCGACGTACGCCTTCTCCCGCGCGTATGCCGCCGTCGACGCGCCGTGAGTCGGCCATGCCTCGCCGACGGCGCCGAGACCCGTACGCGGTGAATATGCGGCGATCGAGGAACTACACACGAGGGCCGGTACCGCACAACGCCGCAGCGACGTCAGCAATCGTTCGGTGCCTGCGACGTTGTTGCGCCAGGTGACATCGGGCCGGTGCGTCGGCTGAAACAGCCAGCTCAGTTGGACCACGGCGTCGGCGCCGTCCAGGAGCGGGTCGAGGTCGTCCGCGGTGATGTCGATTGCCGTCCAGGCCAAGGCCGCGTGACCCGGCACGTCCGGCCAGGGGTCGGGCACTCGGCGGGCAGCGCCGACCACCTCGTCGACTCGTGGCTCCGCCATCAACGCTCGCACCACAGCAGTTCCGATGTTGCCCGTGCCCCCGAGAACGACGATCCGCATGGCCTGGACGTGCCCAGATGCCGGTGCCGCAAACCGACGGGCTGAGCCGCGTCGTTTACGGCAGTCGAGGGCGGGTACCGCCGAGGGATGAACCCCATTGACGCGGTCGACTGGCTGCTGGACAAGTCGATCGTGCTGGGTTACTCCCGAGTCGGCTACGCCGTACGACGCCTCTGGTGGCCGACGGGCGCGACGAGCCGCCAGATCGCCGGCCGGCACGTGCTGATCACCGGGGGGACGTCCGGCATCGGCAAGGCGACAGCTCTGGAGTGCGCCAAGGCGGGGGCGGTCGTCCACATCCTGGGCCGGAGCATGGAGCGCGCCCTGCAGGCAAAGGACGACCTTGACCGTCAGGCGCCGGGTGCGGACATCCGGGTGGAGGAGTGCGACGTCAGCTCGCTGGCCGACGTACGGCGCTTCGCTGAGGACTTCACGGCTCGCGTCCCGGCGCTGACCGCTCTCGTGCACGACGCCGGGACGATGGCAAAGGAGCGCACCGTGACGGCCGAGGGCCACGAGGTGACGTTCGCCACGCACGTCCTCGGGCCGTTCCTGCTGACCCACCTGCTGCGACCGGTGCTGGCGGCCGACGGTGGCGCGCGCGTGGTGTTCGTGTCGTCTGGGGGCATGTACGGGTCCAAGCTTCGTGACGACGACCCCGAGTACGCCGAGTCGCGCTACCGCGGCACCACCGCCTACGCCAGGACCAAGCGGATGCAGGTCGTGCTCGCCGAGCTGTGGAACGAGCGACTGCGTGACGACGAGATCGTGGTCGACAGCATGCACCCGGGCTGGGTGGACACACCCGGCGTGCAGACGTTCCTGCCGGTCTTCCGCGCGCTCTCCAGGCCGATCATCCGGCCCCCTTCGCAGGGCGCCGACACGATCGTCTGGCTGGCGTGCGGGCACGACACGGAAGGCACGGGCGCCAGGTTCTGGCATGATCGCCGCGCCCGGTCGACCAGTTGGGGCCCGAGACCGGCCGACACGCCGCCCCAGCGGGCCCGGCTGTGGGACTACTGTGCCGCCGCGACCGGCGTCGGGACGTGGTCGGACTCGCGCGTCTCCCTTGATTCGTCTGCGGCTCTCCAACACGGAAGTCCCTCGTAGTCGCAGACGAACCTCATGGCCGCCGATTCGTCTGCGGTACGACGTCGCGGAACCTGCTCGAAACCGCAGACGAACCGCGTGCCAGACGAATGCGGCGGCGAAACCTGGAGCGTCAGCCGAGAGACACTCGGCCGGTCCGGGCCTGCCGGACGGCTTGGGCAGAGGCGGTGTCGCCGCGGCCATGCAGTCCGTCGACCACGCCGTCGATGTCGGCCGCCGGACGGTTCTGGCTCAGCTTCGCCTTAGCCTGTATCCGGCTGATGAGCAGCTCCACACCCACGATCGCACGCAGCTGCCCGCCGACGAAGCGGGACGGCGCGTCGTCGACCGACCACGGCAGCGCGTTGTGCGCCTCGTGCTTGTCGGTGAGCCGCCGGACGTTGTCTTCCGCCCAGGCCAAGTCGTCGTGGATGACCAGCCGACCGTAGACGTGGGCGGTGAGGTAGTTCCAGGTTGGTACGACGCGCGAGTCCTCCGCCTTGGAGGGGTACCACGACGGGGACACGTACGCGTCGGGGCCGCGAACGATCGCCAGTGCCTCACCAACCGCCGGCGCTTTCCAGTGATCGTTATTGCGCGCGAGGTGTCCGAGCAGCGCGCCGTGCTCGCCGGTCTCCGGCTCGTAGACGAACGGCAGGAAGGTTGCCAGCAGCCCCTCTGGCGTCGCGGTGACGAGATCGGCCGCGCCATGATTCGTCA
>JACCUS010000046.1 GCA_013811715.1 Nocardioidaceae bacterium | reverse complement strand
CGTGCTGGGCAACGGTCACCGCGGCAAACCAGCCTCCGGTTCCTCCGCACGCGGGGATATCGTCGGGGTGTGCGCGACCAGCCAGCCCAGCGGCCTCCCCCCGTGCAGAAGCTGCGCATCCGCTACGCGAAACGCGGTCGGCTCCGCTTCACCAGCCACCGCGACTTCAGCCGTGCGTTCGAGCGAGCGGTACGACGGGCAGGAGTCCCGGTCGCCTTCTCGTCGGGGTTCAGCCCACATCCCCGGATCTCCTACGCCAACGCCTCTCCGACCGGCGCCGCCACCGAGGCGGAGTACCTCGAGATCGGCCTCAGCGCCGAATGCGACCCTGGCGGCGTCCGGCACCGCCTCGACGCCGCCCTGCCTGCGGGGCTGGACATCTTGGACGTCGTCGTCGCCGGTTCGGGCGCCCTGGCCGATCGGCTGGAGGCCGGCCAATGGCAAATCGACCTGCCCGCGGTCCAGCCCGCCCGGGCCGAGGCGGCAGTTGCTCAGTTCTTGGCCCAAGAGTCGATCAACGTCGAGCGAACCACCAAGAAGGGGGTCCGGACTTTCGACTGTCGGGCCGCCGTCGTGTCGCTATCGGCGAGCGCCGGGATGGTGAATGACCAAGAGTGTGCGATACTCGACCTAGTGGTACGGCATGGAACGCCCGCCGTACGACCGGATGACGTCCTCGCCGGTCTCCGCGAGACCGCGGGCCTCGTTCCGCCGGCTCCGCCGATGCAGACCCGGCTCGCACAAGGCCCACTCGATCCCGCGACCGGCAACGTGGGCGATCCGCTCGACCCCGATCGCGACGCGTCGGCCACAGCGCCGCGCGACCGCTGAACGGGGCGGGCGACTCGCACCACGGGTGGACTGCCTGAGGTGCGTCATCGCCGTCGCCGTGACGCCGGTCACCCGGTTAACTCGCGGCGGCGCCACCGCCAGCTTTGCTGCGGGGTGCGGCCATTTGACGATGGCCGGCACGCAGCGACCGAACCGCCTCCGCGCGGCGCAGAGCGCCCGGAGGCACATGAGGAGCGAACATGCTCGACGACGACACCACATCGCCATCACCTACCACCGCCGAAGCGACCGAGCCCCCGGCACGCCGCACCCGACGTCGGGCGGCTAGCCGCCCGGCAGGGCCACCCCAACCCACCGACACCGCTGCCGCGACGCCTCCCCCGGCAACGGCAGGGGAGGCAGAGGCCCCAGAGGTAGCGCCGACGGCGAAGAAGTCCACCGCGAAGAAGTCGGCGACCAAGAAGTCGGCCGCCAAGAAGTCGACGACGAAGAAGTCGACAGCGAAGAAGTCGACAGCGGGGGGCTCCGCCAGCCAGCCCGAGCCGACCCAGACCTCCGACCCGTCCGAGGCGCAGACCTCCGCGCCGCCGGAGGGGCAGACTCCCGGGCCGACTGAGCCAGAGACCTCCGCGACGTCGGCCGCGGCCCCGGCGTTCACCCCGCTGTTCCAGGCCCCCGACCCGGTGGAGGTCGTCCCGCAGAAGCGGACAATCTCCGACGCCGACACCAACGCCGTTGCCACTGACGGCGACGGCTCCGGCGAATCTCGCGACGACGACGGCACGGGCAGCCGACGTCGTCGCTCACGCGGTGGCCGCAACCGCGGAAAGTCCACCGATACCGCTCCACCCGCGCAGTCCAAGCAGTCCGACGACGACGGCAAGCACGGCGCGAAGGAAGCCAAGCCGCCCAAACAGCCCAAGCAGCCCAAGCAGCCCAAGCAGTCGAAGCAGCCCCAGGCCGCGCAAGAATCGCAGGCGTCAGCGGACACCAAGGCCGCCAAGTCCGGCGAGGGCCAAGCCGAGGACTCCGGTCCCATCGACACCGACGAGTCCTCCGGTTCCTCACGCCGGCGGCGCCGTCGGCGCAGGAACGGGGATGACTCCGGCGACTCCGACGGGGATTCCGCCGGCACGGTCGTGAAGGTCCGAGAGCCAAGGGCGAAGAAGGAGGCGATCACCAGCGTCTCGGGATCGACTCGGATCGAGGCCAAGAAGCAGCGTCGGCGAGAGGGGCGCGATGCCGGACGGCGGCGCCCACCCATCCTCAGCGAGTCGGAGTTCTTGGCGCGGCGCGAGTCAGTCGACCGGGTGATGACGATCAGGCAGCAGGGCGAGACCACACAGATCGCCGTACTCGAAGACAACGTGCTCGTCGAGCACTACGTCGCCCTGGAGTCGCAGAACTCGATCATCGGCAACGTCTACATGGGGCGCGTGCAGAACGTGCTACCCAGCATGGAGGCGGCGTTCATCGACATCGGCAAGGGGCGCAACGCTGTGCTGTACGCCGGCGAGGTCAACTGGGACCTGCGGGGCGACGTCAACCAGCCGCGACGCATCGAGAACGCGCTGAAGCCCGGCCAGGCCGTGCTGGTCCAGGTCAGCAAGGACCCCGTCGGCCACAAGGGCGCCCGGCTCACCAGCCAGATCAGCCTGCCCGGACGCTACCTCGTCTACGTGCCGGGTGGCGGCACCAGCGGTATCAGCCGCAAGCTCGCCGACACTGAGCGCAGCCGGCTGAAGAACCTGCTCAAGGAGACCCTGCCCGACGACGCCGGTGTGATCATCCGGACGGCGGCCGAAGGCGCCAGCGAGGAAGAGTTGACGCGCGACGTCACCCGGTTGACTGCCCATTGGGAAGCCATCGAGAAGAAGGTGAAGAGCGGCAAGGCGCCGCAGTTGCTCTACGCCGAGCCGGACACCACCTTGAAGGTCGTGCGTGACCTGTTCACCGAGGACTTCTCGAGACTGGTCATCTCCGGTGACGACGCCTGGGACATGGTGGAGGGCTATGTCTCGCATGTGGCGCCCGACCTAGGCGACCGGCTGGAGCAGTACAAGGGCGACGGCGACGTCTTCGAGAACTTCCGCGTCGAGGAGCAGATCAGCAAGGCGATGGAGCGAAAGGTCTGGCTGCCGTCGGGCGGTTCGCTGGTGATCGACCGCACCGAGGCCATGACCGTGGTCGACGTGAACACCGGCAAGTTCACCGGTTCGGGCGGAAACCTCGAGGAGACCGTCACCAAGAACAACCTGGAGGCTGCCGAGGAGATGGTCCGACAGCTCCGGCTGCGTGACATCGGCGGCATCATCGTCATCGACTTCATCGACATGGTGCTCGAGAGCAACCGCGACCTTGTGCTGCGGCGCCTCGTCGAATGCCTGGGGCGCGACCGCACCCGCCACCAGGTTGCCGAGGTCACCTCGCTCGGGCTGGTGCAGATGACACGCAAGCGCATCGGAACCGGGCTGATCGAGGCGTTCAGCCATCCCTGCGAGACGTGCCAGGGGCGCGGGGTGGTCATCGAGTCCGAGCCGGTGGAGGCCAAGGGTTCAGCCGACTCCGGCAACGGCAGCAGCGGCGGCAGATCCGGCTCTCCGCGCGGCGGTGGGTCCAAGCGGTCCAGCAACCGCCGAAAGGGTGACGCCAAGAACTCCGGCGACGACTCCGACGACGCGAGGACACCGCAGCAGGAGCCAGCAGGGGCCGACCTTAGACCAGCAGAGTCGCACGACTTGGAGTCGGCTTAAAGGGCGGGCTGTCGGGTGTTTTGACCGGGGGAGGGTCGCGTCCGTAGACTTGTAAGTCGGTGTCTTCCCTCGCGTCCGCACAGGCGCATGAGGGGTACGCCGCTGCGTGGCGCTCACCGGCGCCGAAGTCTCGCAGCAGAGTTTGTGTCCCTACCGAAGAGAGTGAGCCCGCGGTGTACGCGATCGTGCGCAGTGGCGGCGGCCAGCAGAAGGTCGTGGTCGGCGACGTCATCGAGATCGACAAGGTGGCGACCGCGCCGGGCGAGAGCCTGTCACTGCCCGCGGTGCTCGTCGTGGACGGCGACACCGTAACCTCCGACCGCAGCGCGTTGTCTGGTGTCGACGTGCAGGCCGAGGTCGTAGGCCCCACCAAGGGTCCGAAGATCCACATCCTGAAGTTCAAGAACAAGACCGGTTACCGCAAGCGGCAAGGTCACCGTCAGCACTACACACAGGTCAAAGTGACGGCGATCAACACCGACGGCCGCCAAGATCAGGCGAATTGAGGGCGAGGGTTACCCATGGCACACAAGAAGGGTGCGGCCTCCACCAGGAACGGTCGCGACAGCAACTCCCAGCGCCTCGGCGTGAAGCGGTTCGGCGGCCAGCTCGTGAATGCCGGAGAGATCATCGTCCGTCAACGCGGTACTCACTTCCACCCGGGCGCCGGTGTGGGTCGCGGTGGCGACGACACGTTGTTCGCCCTGGTCGGCGGCAGTGTTGAGTTCGGGACCCGTCGCGGTCGCCGCGTCATCAACATCGTCCCCGCCCTCGACTGAGGCGAGTGCGGCTCCGCCGACGCGGCACCAACCACATCCAATCGAGGGCGGTCCGCGCTCAGCGGGCCACCCTTCGTCGCAGTTTCCGCGACAGTAAGACGACACACGGCCCACCGACGCCCCTCCGCGAATTGCCCCTTCGCGAGTTGCGGGAAACCTGCTCTCTCCGGGCGGAATTCTCCGCAACTTTCCCGCAATCGCGGGGCCGGGTCACCCGACTACGGGAGGCGCGATGGCTGCTGAGCGACAAGGAGACATGCCCATGGCCGTGCCCACCTTCGTGGACCGCGTCGTGCTGCACGTCGCCGGTGGTCGGGGCGGCAACGGCGTCGCCTCGGTGCACCGAGAGAAGTTCAAGCCCCTGGGCGGCCCGGACGGCGGCAACGGCGGCCACGGCGGGGACGTGGTGCTACGGGTCGATCCGGATGTGACCACGCTCGTCGACTACCACCACGAGTCGCATCGCACGGGCGGCAACGGCGGGCCGGGCCGCGGCGACCACCGGTCCGGCGCGAACGGCGATTCGGTGGTTCTCCCCGTGCCTGACGGCACGATCGTGTCCACCCGGCAAGGCGACGTGCTCGCCGACCTGGTCGGGGCCGGAACCGAGCTGATCGTCGCGGCCGGAGGCCGCGGCGGTCTCGGCAACGCGGCCTTGGCATCGAGAGCGCGGAAGGCGCCCGGCTTCGCGCTGCTAGGGGAGGTGGGCGACGAGCGAAGCGTCGTACTCGAGCTGAAGGTGGTGGCGGACGTCGGGCTCGTCGGCTTCCCGAGCGCCGGCAAGTCGAGCCTGATCACGGCGATCTCACGGGCCCGGCCGAAGATCGCCGACTACCCGTTCACGACGCTCGTGCCCAACCTCGGCGTCGTCACCGCCGGTGAGGTGACCTACACGGTCGCAGACGTGCCCGGGCTCGTCGAGGGGGCCAGCGAGGGGAGGGGGCTCGGTCACGACTTCCTCCGGCACATCGAGAGGTGTGCGGCGTTGCTGCATGTGCTCGACTGCGCCACCATCGAGCCGGGCCGCGACCCGTTGAGCGACCTAGACGTGTTGGAGGGCGAGTTGTCCGCGCATGGCGGCCTCGAGGACCGCCCGCGGTTGGTGGCGCTCAACAAGATCGACGTGCCGGAGGCGAGAGAGCTCGCCGAGATGGTGGCGCCGGATATCGAGGCACGCGGATACCGGGTGTTCGCGATCTCCGCTGCGAGTCGAGAGGGTCTGCGCTCGTTGACGCTGGCGATGGGGGCGCTGGTGTCGCAGTCGCGTACGACGTCTGAGCAGCTCGCGCCGCCCCGGATCGTGCTGCGCCCGCCGGGCGCCGACGACGACGGGTTCACGATCCGGGAGGTCGACGGCGGCTGGCACGTGCGGGGGGAGAAGCCGACTCGCTGGGTCAAGCAGACCGACTTCAGCAACGACGAGGCCGTCGGCTACCTGGCCGACCGGCTGAACCGGCTCGGCGTGGAGGGTCGGCTCATCGAGTTGGGCGCAAAGGTCGGCGATGACGTGGTCATCGGTGCGGACGACAACGCCGTCGTCTTCGAGTTCGACCCCGATGTGCAGGCAGGTGCAGAGCTGTTGTTCGGGCGTCGCGGCCAAGACCCCCGACTCGACGATCGCTGACCCTCCCGCCGTCCGATCATCTGGGATTCGTCCGACCCAGCGCCGAGAGTTCGAGCGGGGGGCCTCCCGCGTGGCCCGGTCGGACGAATACGGAGGGGAAGGGGAGTTGGCCGGTTTGGCTGCCCCGACGTTGCCAGATGGGAGACACTTGGGCCATCGAACCGCTGTACTCGTGGCGGCCCTCGTGAGATGTCAGGAGAACTTCGTGGATGACGCCGTGCGACTGTGGCATGTCACTGTCACCGTGGCTGGTGAACCCTACGACCTGTCGGTCACCCACCAGGCCTTGCTCCGGCTGCATCGGGAGCGCCCCTTCGTGAACTCGTTGCGGTACGACGAGGACCGCGCCGAGATCAGCTACTGGGAGGAGGGTGAGGAGATGGTCGACGCCGCCTCACTCGCGCTGCGGCTGTGGAACGAGCATCGAGACTCGGCCGCGCTGCCGCCTTGGAAGGTGGTGGGGCTGGAGGTGGTCGAACGCGAGACATTCCAGGCGCGGCATCTCGTCACCCCGCTCGCCCAGGCCGACGTACAGCCCCGCCGCTTCTGAGCGGCGGCGAAGGTACGACGCCAGCCGGTCGACCGACCCGATAGCCTTGGCGCATGGCATCGACTTTCCTCGCCGCGGCCGAAGCACCGCGCGATCTTCCGATCGACCCCATCCTGGTCGGGATTCTCGTCTTCGCGCTCCTGCTGGCGATGGTTGCCGCCGTGTTGATGTTCGGCAAGGGGCGGCCGCACAGTTGATCGAGCAACGGGCACGCCGCGTCGGCGTGATGGGCGGCACGTTCGACCCGATCCACCACGGGCACCTCGTCGCCGCGTCGGAGGTCCAGGCCTGGTTCGACCTCGACGAGGTCGTCTTCGTGCCCACCGGGCAGCCCTGGCAAAAACAGGATCGCGGCGTGTCACCCGCCGAAGACCGATACCTGATGACGGTCATCGCCACCGCGTCCAACCCCCACTTCTCCGTATCGCGGGTCGACGTCGACCGGGCCGGGCCGACCTACACGATCGACACCCTGCGCGACCTGCGGGCCGCCCACGCCGGCGTCGAGTTCTTCTTCATCACCGGCGCCGACGCCCTAGCGCAGATCCTCACCTGGCGAGACGCCGACGACGTGTTCGAGCTGGCCCACCTCGTGGGCTGCACCAGGCCGGGTACGACGGTCGACGCGACGACCCTGGCCAGACTTCCGGCAGATCGGGTGACAATCATCGAGGTGCCCGCCCTCGCGATCTCCTCCACCGAGTGCCGCGACCGTGCGCACAAGGGCGAGCCCGTCTGGTACCTGGTGCCCGACGGCGTCGTGCAGTACATCGCCAAGCGCGGCCTCTACCAGCCAGCAGCGACCGTTTCCGTCGAATCTTCAGAAGGCGAGAGTCTGTGACCGCAACCGATCGAGCCGTCGACCTTGTCAGCACCGCCGCCCGGGCGGCATCGGACAAGCTGGCCGAGAACATCATCGCCTACGACGTCTCCGAACAGCTGATCATCACCGACGCGTTCGTGCTGTGCTCTGCGCCCAACGACCGGCAGGTCAAGGCCGTCGTCGACGAGATCGAGGAGAGGCTCCGCGAGAAGGACGCCAAGCCACTACGCCGCGAGGGCGAGCGGGAGGGCCGCTGGGTGCTCCTCGACTACGGCGACATCGTCGTACACGTGCAACATGACGAGGAGCGCGTCTACTACTCCCTCGAACGCATCTGGCGTGACTGCCCCACCATCGACCTTCCCGAGTCGGTGACCAGTGGCCAGGGTGCCGGCCGTGGTGGCGCCTCCGGCGGAGACACGGGCGCCCGGGCGTGATCCCGCGGGAGATGGTCATCAGGTCCCCCGCTCGCCGCCGACTGGTGCTGTGGCGGCACGGTCGGACCGAGTGGAACCGGATCAACCGGGCGCAGGGGCACGCCAACGTCTCACTCGACGAGGTCGGCGTCGCGCAGGCTGAGCGGGCAGCACCGATGCTCGCGACGTACGAGCCCGCCTCCGTCTGGTCCAGCGACCTCGCTCGGGCGCGCGAGACGGCCGAGCGGCTGGTGACGCTGACCGGTCAGGAGCTGGTCCTCGACAAGCGGTTGCGCGAGTACGACGTGGGAGCGCGTCAGGGGCTGACCTTCCCCGAGTTCCGCGCGGCGTTCCCCGACCTGTACGACGGCTACATGGCCGGCCACGACGTGCGCATCCCCGGCGCGGAGACCACGTCGGAGGTGTGCGAGCGCATGGTGGCGGCGATGCGCGACGCCGCAGACGCGCTGCGTGAAGGGGAGACCGGCGTGCTGGTCGGGCACGGCGCGTCGCTGCGGGCGGGCCTGCTGGCGTTCTTCGCCGCCCCGGTCGAGCTCAGCGAGATGCTGGCCGGCATGTCGAACTGCGCCTGGGCGGTGCTGCAGGACCGGCACGACCGTGGTTGGCAGATCATCGACTACAACGCCAAGACCCTGCCCGAGCCTCAGCAGCTCGCAGACGACCCGCACGCCTGAGCCGCTGGCGGTCGGGTGACCTGGCCGACTTGATTTCGTGATGGTGTCATCGGTTGGGTAAACTTCTCTGGCTCACCGGGGTTCCGCGATCTCGGTGAGGTCCGCATACGCGGGGCTGTGGCGCAGCTGGTAGCGCACCTCCATGGCATGGAGGGGGTCAGGGGTTCGAGTCCCCTCAGCTCCACCAACAGGGCCTCCTTCAACCCCGGGCACGGGGGAGGCAGGCCAGAACTTCGGTTCTGGCCTTTCTTCGTGATCGGGTGATCTGCCGTGGCGCTGCCGTCGGCGTTGTCATGCGCAACCTGTTGCTCGAAGACATGGCCCAGCTAGGCACGCCCGCGAGCCAGGTCAATGAGCCGTCCAAGGACGTGCGCCCCATCCGCTCGGAGCGCGTTGTGCTCGTACTCGTTGGTGACCCAGGGACGCAGCCCGCGGATGAGCGCCGCAGTCTGTTCGGAGAACGCGGCCTCCACGTACATGTCCTCGCTGTAGATGGCCGCCGCCGCAGGAACTTCGCAGTCCTGCAGCCGCTCGGCGTCGTACAGCTTTGGCCACTCCCGCTCCGCGAGGACGTCGGCGGCCTCGCGAAGCGGCGCGAGGGCGCCATAGTCGTCGAACATCCACGAGTAGACGTGCTCGCCGGTGAACAGCTCGGGAGCCTCGTACTCGGGCGGCAACGTGCGTTCCGCCGACCAGCGCGTCGCGCAGCCATCGGCGTAGCAGGCCTCGTGCACGATCGCGTACAACGGGTTGCGGTTGAAGGGCACCGCCGTCTCCACGTCATGCAGGAACGCCGGTGAGTCAGGCGGCAGCTCCAAGATGTAGTGGAGCCGCTCAGCGCCGTCGCTCATGCCGAGCATGTTCCCGATCTGGCGGAACCGGCGCGACGTGAGCCGGTCACCACAAGGCAGGCGGACGTCATCCGTGTCCAGCCGCCGGTGCAGATCCAGCACCCGGTCGCGGTCATCGGGGTAGCGCTCGTAGTAGCGGCGATTGCGCTCCAGCACCCGTCGGTAGGTCGCCCGGTACACCTCGTCGGTGTGTAGGCCGACAGGTGGCAGCCCTCCGGTGATGAACGCCTCGCGCAGCCCCTGCGGCGCGGCGGACAGGTACGTCGTCACGCAGAAGCCGCCGAAGCTCTGACCAAGGACACTCCAGCGATCGACGCCCAGCTGGTGGCGAATCAGCTCCGCGTCACGCACGATCGAGTCGGCGCGGAAGCAGGCCAGGCGGTCCGCCTGCTCCTGCGGTGTGCGGCCCTCTGGAACCCCGACCGGCGTGGAGCGTCCGGTGCCGCGTTGGTCCAGCATGAGCACACGGAAGTCCTCCAGCGCCCGGTCGAGCCAGCCCGGGGTGCTCGGGTGGCGAGTCGGGCGAGCAGCCTCGTGGCCTGGCCCACCTTGCAAGAAGACGAGGAACGGACGGTCCAGCCCGTCCGGGTCGGCGACCTCCCGGGCGAAGACCGTGATCCGTTCGCCATCGGGCCGTGCGTG
>JACCUS010000034.1 GCA_013811715.1 Nocardioidaceae bacterium | reverse complement strand
GCCCATTTCTGGCCTACCACCTGGATCAGGTGGCCCTCCCCGCCTGCAGCGGCGGTCGCATCGATGCTCTGGCCGGCCAGCGCCGGGTTCGACCGGTAGGCGCCCACAGTCACCGCCCGCTGCACGTCGACCGTGAAGTAGAACAGCACAGCGATGATGATGAGCGGAGCGATCGTGTACAGCACCTCGATCGGCAGGTTGTACCGCGTCTGGGTCGGCACCTCGTCCTCGCTGCGACGCCGGTAGCGGACCACGACCCAGATGATCAGCCCCCAGACGAACACGCCGACGACTGCGGCGGCCAGCCAGGCTCCGCCCCAGAGGTCCTTCGTGTACATCGCACGGTCGCTGGCCGGCTCGGGAAGCGCCAGACGGCCAACCTGCTCGCTGTCCTGCTTCGAGCATCCCGCGAGCACTGCAGCCATGGCCGCACCGGCCAGGATCACGGTTGTACGAGCGCCGCTCGAGCGGCCTGCGACTCGTCGTCCGGGCACGGCGAAACCCTACCCGAGCAAGTGCCGCCGGCGCCGCCGTGGGTTCACTTGACCCTGACACGGTGTAAGCGGGTCGCCGTCGTCAGCGACGACGAAGCGCTCGCCGGGTGCTTCCGCCGCCTGGGCCAGCTCCACGACGAGCTGACCGATCAGATGAGCCGCCACCTGCCGTGACGTGACTGGCGGGACCCCCCGCGGCTCAGTGGAACGAGTCGCCGCAGGCGCAGGAGCCGGTGGCGGTCGGGTTGTCGATCGTGAAACCCTGCTTCTCGATCGTGTCGACGAAGTCGATGGTCGCGCCGTGCAGGTAAGGGGTGCTCATCCGGTCGACGACGACGGACACGCCGTTGAAGTCGCGGACCGCGTCGCCATCGAGGTTGCGCTCGTCGAAGAAGAGCTGGTAGCGCAGGCCGGAGCACCCACCGGGCTGCACCGACACGCGCAGCTGCAGGTCGTCGCGGCCTTCTTGGTCGAGGAGCGCCTTGACCTTCGAGGCGGCGCCGTCGGTCAAGAGGACGCCGTCGGCGGGCTGGGTCTCGGTGCTTGCCGGCGTGGTCTGGTCCTGAACGGTCATGTCAGATGCTCCAATGGGTCTGTGGTGCGCAACGCGCCTGATCCTGCTGGGACACTGTGCCTGCTGCGACAACAGCGGTTCCTCGTCGATGCATTCCCATCGTGACACATGCGCTCCCTGCATCGTTAGCCCGCCTCGCCGCCGGGCCTGTCGCGGGTCACCGTCGATCAGCGCGACCAGGTGCGGGCCACCCGCTCGGCCAGCGCGCTCAGGCTGGCGTCGGGCGCTGCGAAGGCGGCTTCATTGCCCACCAGGTCGACCATCGAGTACGCCGACTCGACCCCCAAGGCGCGCATCTCCCTCGACCCGACCAGCACCTGACCTGCGAGGGCGATGCAGGGGCGAAGCGCCGCACCGGCGATCTGCGCCACCCCGTAGGGGACCTTGCCCGAACGAGACGAGAAGTCGAAGGCGCCCTCACCGGTGACGACCAGGTCGGCCTCCACCGCCTGCCCTGCCAGCCCGACGGCCTCCGCCACCAGGCTGACCCCGTCGACCCGGTCGGCCCCGGCCAGCAGCAGCCCGAACCCCAGCCCGCCGCCCGCGCCGGCGCCCTTCTGTTCGGCGACCAGCGCATCGGTGAGATCGGCCAACCGCTGCAGCTGGGCGTCGACGTGGTGAGTGCGCTCGTCGGCCAGCCCCTTCTGCGGACCGTAGACGTTCGTCGCGCCGCGCAGCCCCAGCAGCGGGTTGTCGACATCTGAGGCGACCACGATCTCGACGCCGTCGCAGCGCGCCCGCAGGCCGGTGAGGTCGACGGCGCTCAGCATCTCCAGCGCACGAGGGCCGCCGACGAGCGAGTCGGCCGGCTGAGCGGTTGCTCCCAGTGCGGCCAGCAGGCCGGCACCGCCGTCGTTGGTGGCCGTCCCGCCCAGCCCGACGAAGACACGTCGCGCCCCCGCTGCGATGGCGGCCGTCATCATCTGGCCGACGCCGTACGTCGTCGCCTGCTCGGGATCGCGCCGCCTCGACAGGTGCAGCCCACACGCCTGGGCCGACTCGATGTAGGCGGTGTGCTCCACCATGAGCACGGCGGTGGGCACCTCGTCGCCGTACTGGTCCGAGACCGGGATTGACAGCAACTCGCCGCCGAGCGAGGCGCGCAGCACATCGACGAACCCTGGCCCGCCGTCCGACATCGGGGTGAGCACCAGCTCGTCGCCCGGCGCTCGGCGCCGCCACCCGTCGGCGATGGCGGCTGCCGCCTCGACCGCGGACAAGGTGCCGCCGAAGGAGTCGGGGGCGATCAGGACGCGCATGCGCACATCCTGCCAACGCCGGTCTGAGGCACGTCATCGGGCCGCGCCAGCTCCGGCGATTCAGCGGGGCCGGGTTGTCGACTACCCTTGTGCAGATTCACCAACCGACCGACCCGACGGGGGACCTGATGAGCGAGGACGCGCGGACGAGCGGCGGCAGACGCGTGCTCCTGGTCGCCGTCGCCGTGGTCGTCGCCGTGCTGGTGGGGCTGTACATCGGCGGCTACTTCCTCACCGGCGACCGGGTCCCAAGCGGCACCCGCGTCCTCGGTGTCGACGTCGGCGGGCTGTCGCCCGCTTCCGCCGAGAAGCGGCTCGACACCGAGCTGGCCGACCGTACCGAGGCGCCGATCCGGTTCAACCACGACGGCGAGACCTACCCGGTCCTCCCAGCGACCGACGGCCTCAGCCTCGACGTGACGGAGACGGTGCAGACCGCCGGCGGCGGCAGGTCGTGGAACCCAGCGCAGATGATCGACATCCTGACCGGCCCCGAAGCCGACGTCGAGCCAGTCGTCGACGTCGACCGCGAACGGTTGGACGCCGCGATCGCGCAGATCTCCCGCCAGGTTGAGGTCGACGCCGAGGAGCCCTCGGTGCAGGTGACCCCTGACGGCGAGCTGGAGGTGACGCAACCGACGGCCGGCCTGGACGTCGACGAGGAAGGTGCGGCCGAGGCCGTCGTCGACGCCTACCTCGCCGACGCATCCCGGCTCGAGCTGCCGGTCACCCGTAGCCCGGCCGACTTCGACCAGGCCGAGTTCGCGACTGCGCTGGCCGAGGTCGCCGAGCCGGCGGTGTCGGCGCCGGTGACGCTCCAGCTGCCTGACGGCACGGTCGAGCTTCTGGTGCGCGACTACGCACCGGCGCTCAACCTCCGGGTCGAAGAAGACCAGCTTGTGGCCAGTATCGACGCCCCCACGCTCCGCGAGCGGCTGGATCTGATCGTTGCCCGCATCGGCACCGAGCCGACCGACGCCACCGTGGAGCTGCAGAACGGCAGCCCGGTCGTCGTACCCGATCGGCCGGGGGTCACGCTGGACGCCGACGAGGTCGCCGAGGCGATCTTGCCGGTGCTCACCGAAACGGGGGCGCAGCGGTCGGCCACGGTCGGCACGCAGGTCGCGCAGGCCGACTTCACCACCGAGGACGCCGGGGCCATGCAGATCACCGAGGTGGTCAGCGACTTCGTCACCTACTTCCCCCACGCCGAGTACCGCAACATCAACCAGGGTCGAGCCGCCGAGCTCATCAGCGGCACCGTGTTGCGGCCTGGGGACGTCTTCTCGTTCAACGAGACCGTCGGCGAGCGCACCAGGGCCAACGGCTTCGTCAAAGGCTTCGTCATCAGCAACGGCGTGTACGCCGAGGACCTCGGCGGCGGAGTCTCGCAGGTGGTCACGACAACGTACAACGCGGCCTTCTTCGCTGGGCTGGAGGACGTCGAGCACAAGCCGCACAGCTTCTACATCGACCGCTACCCGCTGGGCCGGGAGGCGACGGTGGCGTGGCCGACGGTCGACCTGAAGTTCGGGAACGACACGCCGCATGGCGTCCTGGTCGAGGCATGGGTCGTGCCGAGCACCACCAGTAGCTCGGGCGAGATGCACGTGCGGATGTGGAGCACCGAGTACTGGGACATCCGCGCCGGCGTCTCCGAGCCCTACAACTTCACCGAGCCGCGGACCCGCTACATCTCGAGCGACGGGTGTGTGCCGACCAGCGGGTACGGCGGCTTCGACGTCGACGTGTATCGCTACTTCCGCAAGCCGGGACTCAGTGAGCTGGTCGAGAAGGAGACCGACCACGTCACCTACACCCCGGCCGACTCCGTGATCTGCTCCTGACGATCCGCTTGGCAGGAGTTGGCGGCCTCGCTCAGGCTCAGCGCCGCCGGGCCTGCTGCACGACAGCGGCCCAGCCGGCCACCAGTGCGACGGCCAGGGCCGCCAGCTGCAGCCAGGAGGTCACGAACGTGAAGGTCTCGCCGGTGTCGCCGACACGGTCGGCGGCCCCCTCGGCGAGCACCCCCCCGACCGCCAACGCGGTGGGGAAGAGCGCCCCGATGACCGTCGACCAGAACCTTCGCACGAACACGACGAGCGCGACGACGACGAGTGAGATGACGAGGCCTGGCGGGATCGTCGGATAGTCGTCGATTCCGCCGGCGATCTGGACGATGATCATGGCGCCGAAGGCCAGCAGCCCGGCGACGTTGAGGGCACTTGCGGGGGTGAGTGCGGTTCGTTGGGTCATGCTTCCATGCTGCGCTGGAACCGCTGCCTAGTCGTCGGCCTGCGGGAGGCTTTCGCCGTACTCCGACCGGAGTACGGCGAGGTCAGAGACCGGGGGCGCCCCAGACGGCCATCCAGCGGGTGAGCTCGGGCTCCACGACCAGATCTGTCTCGAGCACTCCGCGGATCTGTAGCTCCAACGCGTTGTCGCGGCGCTTGTCGCCCTTCGGGGCGAACGGGTAGAACGTGCCCTGCTTGTACAGGTACACCAGCCCGAGCTTGCGGCCCTCGGCGTCCTCAAAGTCGACCAGCGAGCAGAGCAGCGAAGCGCCGAAGCCGGCGTTCTCCAGCGAGCTGTTCACGGCGTGCACGTCGGTGATCAGGTCGGCAAGCTCGGCCGGTTCGTGCCGGCACACCAGCCAGGTGAACCCGAACGAGTCGGTCGACCGCTCGACCTTCGGGCCGGCGTCGGCGTCGAGCAGCTGCTGTACGTCGCTCTGGGTGGTCGCGAAGGCGCCGCCCTCGGCCTCCCGGTAGCAGACCGACGCGACGCCGGTCGGCCGGAACCCCGAGGACACCTCGAGCGTGACGGCCGCCGACGGCACCGCGAACAGGTTGTCGAGGTTGGGCTTCGGCGGATCGCTTCGACCGAAGACCTTCTTGAAGATTCCCACCCGGTGATCCTCGCACGCGGTCAGTCAGCCGCTGGGCACGCTGCCCTCTGCAGTCTCAGGCGCTGGGGCGCGAAAGGTCGCCGGAGATCTTGGAGAGCTGCTCTAGCCGCTGCTCCAGCGGCGGGTGGGTGGCGAACAGGGCGGTGATCGACTTGGCGTTGAGCGCGGGCGCGAAGAAGAACGCGTTGAACGCCTGCGCCTCCCGCAGGTCGCGGCTCGGGATGCGGGCCATCTCACCGGAGATCTTCGTCAGCGCCGACGCCAGCGCGGACGGCTTCCCGGTCAGGTAGGCGCCGGCCCGGTCGGCGCACAGCTCGCGATAGCGGCTCAGCACACGCGTGAGCAGGAACGAGATGAGGAAGACGACGATGCTGCCGAGCCAGATCACGATGAACGGCGCGGAGTTGCTGTCGCGCCGGCCGCCAGTGAAGAACATTCCCCACCGCATCACGAGCCCGGCCACCACGCCGAGGAAGCCGGCGATCGTCATCACCATCACGTCGCGGTGCGCCACGTGCGAGAGCTCGTGCGACAGCACGCCCTCGAGCTCCTCGGCGTCGAGACGGCGCATGATCCCAGTCGTGACGCAGACGGCCGAGTGCTCGGGGCTGCGCCCGGTGGCGAAGGCGTTGGGCACGTCGGAGTCGGCGATCGCCACCTTCGGCTTCGGCATGTCGGCGAGCGCACAAAGGCGGTCGATCATGCCGTGCAGCTCGGGCGCCTCGTTGGGGCTGACCTCGCGGGCCCGCATCGCCTTCAGCGCGAGCTTGTCGGAGAAGAACCACTGGCCCAGGCCCAGCGCCCCAGCGATCACCAAGACGGTGGCGGCCGAGAAACCGTAGGCGATCAGGCCTGCGCCGACGGTGACGTAGAGGCCGCCCAGCAGCAGCATGACGACCGTCATCCGGACCGTCAGCCCGGTGTCACTGCGGAATCGGGTGCTTGCCATCTGGGTTGGTTCCCCACCTTCTCGAGAGGTTTGTGTGTGTAGTACGACGCTCGGCGCCCCGCGTTTGTTCCCCCGACGCTACCCCCGTCCGGTGATCACCCGTCCTCCGCGACGATCCGACCACCAAGGGGGCCCTGGCCCGCCACAGTCGGAACGTTGTCATCCGGCGGCAGCAGATGTCAGCCCGGAATAAGGCCGTCGCCGCTCAGCAGGTCCCGCACCTCGGCCAGGCTCGCCGACTCATGTGGGAGCAGCAGCTGGGAAGGCACCAGCGAGTCGAAGGGGACCGGCGCGCCAGCCCCCCGGACCCGGTCCAGCAGCGCGCCGAGCGCCGACCCGAAGGTGGCCTCGTCGCCCGCCTCGATAGCCGCCTCCAACTTCTCGTCGAGCTCGTTGAGCCCGTCGACCTGGTCGTCGGGAACGTCGTACTGGCCATCGCTAAGGATTCGGATGATCATGCCCTGTCCTTCTCGTCGGCGGGCTTCTCGTCGGTGGGCTGCTCGATCTGCGGAGGGGCGTCGCCGCCACCGATCTGGGCCTTCATCTTCGCCAGCTCGGTCTCGACCCCGCCCGTCGCCGACATCCGGTCGAGCTCGGCGGAGATGTCGTCTCGCCTGCCCCCGACCGGGTCGTTCAAGGCGCCGGACTCGATCAGCTCGTCCACGGCGCCCGCCCTGGCCTGCATCTGGGCGGTCTTGTCCTCGGCCCGCTCGACCGCCATGCCGACGTCGCCCATCTCCTCGGAGATGCCGGAGAAGGCCTCGCCGATCTGGGACTGCGCCTCGGCGGCGGTGTACGTCGCCTTGAGGGTCTCCTTGCGGGTACGGAACGCCTCGATCTTGGCCTGCAGTCGCTGGGACGCCAGCGTGAGCTTCTCCTCCTCGGCCTGCAGGTTGGCGTGCTGTGCACCCAGGTCCGAGCCTTGCTGCTGCAGGCTGGCGCGACGGGTCAACGCCTCGCGGGCCAGATCCTCCCGACCCCCTGCGAGGGCCTGCTGGGCCTGGCCTTGCAGCTTCTCGGACTGCTGGTCGAGCTGCTGCATCTGCAGCTCGAGGCGCTTGCGGCTGGTCGCGACGTCAGCCACCCCACGACGTACCTTCTGCAGCAGTTCTTGCTGCTTGGTGTAGCTGTAGTCGAGCGTCTCCCGGGGATCCTCGGCCTTGTCGAGCGCCTTGGTCGCCTTCGACCGGAAGATCAGCGCGATTCGGCTCATGATGCTGCTCATCGAGTCGCCCTACCCCTTCTGTTGCACAACGGGCACGGCCGCATCGCCGTACTGCTGCAACCCTACGGTGCGACCCGACCGCGCGCCATGCCAAGGTCAGCGACGGGTAGGCTGGCGGCTACGGAAGCGCCCTCCCTCGGGAGGGGCGGCGCTTCGAACCCTGGTCGCAGAGTGAGGCGTGTTTCGGTGTTTGGACGGCCCAAGCAGTCCGAGCCGACTACCGCGACGACCGAGCAGCTGGAGGAGTCCAAGGTCGGCGGCAAGGGCCGCCCCACTCCGAAGCGCAGGTCGGCGGAGGACGCTCGGAAGAAGCGGATGACGCCGCCGCGCACTCGCAAGGAGGCCGCGCAGCGACAGCGCGAGACGACCAAGGCGGCCCGTTTGAAGACGCGCAGCGCAATGGAGACCGGCGAGGAGAGGTACCTGCCGCCTCGCGACCAGGGCAACGTGAAGCGCTATGTCCGCAACTACGTCGACTCGCACCGCACCGTGGGGCAGTTCTTGCTTCCGATCTTCTTTGTGATCTTCGTGCTGGTCTTCCTCAACAGCCCGGTGGCCGCCAACGTCGGGAGCTTCGCGTGGATCGCGGTCATCATCTGGATCATGGTGGACTCCTTCCGGGTGCTGCGCGGGGTGAAGAAGGGCATCGCCTCCCGGTTCGGCGCCGACGAGGCCAAGGGGATCACGATGTACGCCTTGCTGCGCTCGTGGCAGATGCGCCGGCTCCGTCTCCCGAAGCCGCAGGTCTCCCCCGGCGACAAGATCTGACCCTCCCCTGTCGCGTCTCGCCGTTCGGCAACATTCCGACCGCTGAGGGGTGCCGACCCCGCCACCGTCGGAACGTCGACCATGGCGCTCGGCAACGTTCCGACGTCTGAGGGGCGCCGACCCCGCCACCGTCGGAACGTTGGCCGCCGACCCTTGTGGATCACCGGACACCCGTCCACAGCTGGCGAGCTGCCTCTGGCCCGAGGCGCCGTGCTCGGCCTTTGCTGTTCGGATGACGATCACCCAGCCCGACCGCGCCACTGCAGTCGCTGCCGCCGCGGCCGCCAACGACGTACACGCCTATGCCGACGCCCAGACCCTGTGCGGCGATGGGCGCCTCCGGGCTCAGCTGGACGCCAATCGCTGGCAGGCGCCCACCCGCGGCGTCGTCGTGTTGCACAACGGACCACTGACCGAGGATCAACGGATGTGGGTGGCGCTGCTGGCGGCGCCGCCTGGCACAGTGCTGGGCGAGTTGAGTGCCGCGCGCCATGATTCGCTCAAGGGATTCGAGCCTGATGGCCTGAGGCTCGTGGTTCCGGGCTCGTCGAGGAACCCCCACATCCGCCAGCACTTCCCGGAGGACTGGAACGTCAAGCTCAAGTGGTCCACCGAGCTGGGGCCCGAGGACGTCAACCCGGCCGCGATCCCACCCCGCACGCGACTGGCACGCAGTGTGGTGGACGCGGCGTCGGAGCGGGTGCCCAAGCGCTGGTCGCGGGTGCTGATTCTGGCGCCTGTCCAGCAGCGACTGCTCCCCACCGACTGGCTGTGGGACACGTTGAGCCGACGCGGGAACTGCCGCAACCGAGCGATCATCGTGGAGTCGATCCGTGACGCCGAGGGTGGCATCCAGTCACTGCCCGAGCAGGAGTTCGACGCGATTCGAGCCCGCTGGCGGCTGCCCGAACCAACTCGTCAGACGGTGTTGAAGCGCAAGGACGGCCGCTACTACCTCGACTCGGAGTGGACAAAGTACGGCGTTCGGACCGAGATCCACGGCATCCCTCATCTGCTGGTCCAAAACTGGGATCAGGATCTGCTGCGCCAAAACGACGTCAGCATCGCGGGTGACGGGCTGCTCGTCTTCTCGTCTTACGCCATCCGCCACTCGGAACACAGGGTTGGCGACCAACTCGACCGGATGCTGCGCAGCCGAGGCTATCGCGGCTAGCAGTCAGCCCCACTCACCTCAGCGCCATCCACCCAGCGCCACGATCCGACCGCTGCGGGGCAGGAGCCCCGCCACCGTCGGAACGCTTATCACCCCCCACTCAACGATCCGACCGCTGCGGGGCGGCAGCCCCGCCACCGTCGGAACGTTGCGCCGGGCCACGTAGGGTCGTGGCCATGGACTTTCGATTTCTTGGCGCCTCCGGACTGAAGATCAGCGAGATCAGCTACGGGAACTGGCTCACCCACGGCTCCCAGGTGGAGGAGGACCAGGCCCACGCCTGCGTCCGCCAGGCGCTCGACGAGGGCATCACCACGTTCGACACCGCCGACGTCTACGCCAACACCGCCGCCGAGTCAGTGCTCGGCCGCGCGCTGAAAGACGTGCGGCGAGAGTCGGTCGAGATCTTCACCAAGGTCTACTTCCCGACCGGGCCCAACGGGCACAACGACTCCGGCCTGTCACGCAAGCACATCCGCGAGTCGATCGACGCCAGCCTCACCCGACTTCAGACCGAGTACGTCGACCTCTACCAGGCGCACCGCTACGACCATGAGACGCCGCTCGAGGAGACGATGGAGGCCTTCGCCGACGTCGTCCGGCAGGGCAAGGCGCTCTACATCGGCACCAGCGAGTGGACCGCCGACCAGATTCGCGCCGGCCACGCCTTGGCCCGCGAGCTCCATGTCCCGTTCGTCTCCAACCAGCCGCAGTACAACATGTTGTGGCGGGTCATCGAGGCGGCGGTCATCCCGACTTCGGTCGAGCTCGGTATCGGCCAGGTGGTCTGGTCGCCGATCGCGCAGGGCGTCTTGACCGGCAAGTACCTGCCGGGACAGGATGCGCCGGCCGGCTCCCGCGCCACCCACGAGGAGGCCGGCAGCATGCTGCGCGGCCGGTACGACGACGACGTACTCACCCGCGTGCAGCAGCTCAAGCCGATCGCCGACGAGCTTGGGCTCTCACTGGCCCAGCTCGCTGTCGCGTGGGTGCTGGCCAACCCGGCGGTGTCGTCGGCGATCATCGGCGCAACCAGGCCCGAACAGGTCACCGAGAACGTCCAGTCCGCCGGCCAGAAGCTGTCCGCCGACGTGCTCGCGGCCATCGACGACGTGCTCGACCCCGTGGTCGAGCGTGACCCGAGCCAGACCAAGTCGCCGCAGACCCGCGACTTCAGCTGAGGGGCTACTCGGCGGCCAGCGACATCGGGCCGTAGACAACGTGGTCGTCGTCGAGGAGCGTGGCCTGGCCCGCCCCGGCCTCGGCCAGCTCGCGCCACACCTCACCGAGCCACGACTCGGCGTCGCCTTGCGCGGAGAACCCGGGTACGTCGTAGGGGAGCGTGACCGGGCCACCCTGCTCCGTCTCGATCCGCCATGTCCACGCCATCGGTGCTCCTTCGTCACGTCGATCTGCCAACCCGGGCCGCCGCGCCGCGCGGCCTTGTGCCGTGCCGCCTGGTGGCCCGAACGACGAGCCTAACGACACCGTGCCTTTGACTAACCACACCGCTCCGTGACACCGTTCGGCCAAAGCACTTCCGCGCAGGGAAAGCCGGTGAGAAGCCGGCGCTGACCCGCAACCGTGTGTCCGAGGCCGCCACCGTGGCCGACGACAAGCCGGAGATCCGGCGAGGAAGATGCGGCTCCTTTGTATCCGTCGAGGTTTGCGGGGCGGAGCCGGACGACTGCTCGACGGCGATGCCCGTCGAGGAGGAGCGGTCCGGACTGTCTGCGGACCGCTCAGGGAAAGGCTCGTCCCTCCATGGCGCCCCTTCGCAAGCTCGCAGCTGTGCGCGTCGCAGCCCCCTTCGCCGCCCTGGCCCTCGCCACCCTCGGCCCAGCCGCCCTCGCCCTTGCCGGTCCCAGCGTGACCGCGTCGGCCGTCGAGAGCGTCTCGACTCAGCTGACCCCACCCGGCTACACCTACTGGGGCTTCTACATCTGGAAGGACGCCCAGTCCACCTGGGCCTACAGCCCGGTCGGCGCCAACGACACCAAGGACCTGCCCGACGACGGCGACGTCTACGGCTTCCGCTGGGCGCTGGTGGTCAAGGGCGACACCCGGCTCCCGCGCGCGGACGGCGACTTCGAGGCGATCTGCGGCGACGTCCGCAACGACGAGGGCGAGAAGCGGATCGCCTTCGTGATCGACTATGGCGCCGAGACCGACGCCGTAGCAGACGACGTGACCCC
>JACCUS010000028.1 GCA_013811715.1 Nocardioidaceae bacterium | reverse complement strand
GGGACTCGGCGAGGGCGACGTGATCGCGGCGGCGGGATTGGAGCTGCGGGTGCTGGCGACTCCCGGGCACACCGCCGACTCGCTGTCCTTCGTGCTGGGCGGTGAGGTCGGTGACGCCGCGGTCCTGACCGGGGACACGATTCTCGGGCGGGGCACCTCGGTCGTGGCGCACCCCGACGGACTGCTGGGCGACTACCTCGACTCGCTGCGCCGGCTGCGGGAGCTCGGCGAGCTGACCGTCCTTCCCGGGCACGGTCCGGAACTGCCGAACGCCGGGCTGGTCGCGGAGCACTACCTGCGCCATCGCGAGGCTCGCCTCGAGCAGGTACGCGAGGCACTCACGGCTGGAGCCTCGACCCCCGAGCAGGTCGTGGCGAGCGTCTACGCCGACGTCGACCGCTCCCTGTGGCCAGCTGCACTGCTGTCGGTGCGAGCCCAACTCGCCTACCTGACTCATCAACGCTCTGGAACCTGACGGCTCACTCGAGCAGCACGAGTTGTGGTGGCCGGTCGGCTCGGGTGGTGAGCCAGGGGACATGCAGGTCGCGTAGGTGGAGTCGGCCTTGGTGCCACATGACGTGGTGGCGTCTGCACAGCAGCACGAGGTTGCACAAGACGGCGTCGTGATACCGAATTGGATGGCATGGCGCGGCACCCGACAGGTGAGCAAAGGCGGTCTGGATCAACGAGCGGCTGACCGGCGGGTAGCGCCGACCGGCTGATCGGCCGACGCTGGCGCAGTCTGCGAGCAACTGGGTCCAGGCACCTCGATGGCGAAGCCGCGGAGTCCGGCTCAGGCTCGTCCGACGGCCGCTGCCACGAGCAGCAGGACGCCCGCCGGTAGCAGCACCGCCCCTCAGAACAAGGATAGCGCGGCCTTGAGCGCCTCCAGGTCGCTGTGGAAGCGGACCGCCAGGCGCTCGTCGGTGAACAGGTCTGGCGGGGTCGGTGCCGGTCCTGAGCGGCCGGAGGTGCCGGGCCGCCGGTTGACCGTGACCGGGTCGGTGACGAACACAGGTAGCTGTGGACCACGACGTCGTCGCGGACGTGAACGAAGCGCAGCCGGTTGTCGCCGACGACGGCAACGTCCACGGTCAGCGCTGAGCTGGTCGGCGGGAAGAGTCTCGGCGGGGAGCGACATCGCACGGACGAAGATCAATCATCGCGTTCGGGCGATGCCCTAGGCTCTCGGCGTGCTTCCCTCGAGCGCCGCACGCATCCTCGAGTCGCTGTCCGATACCGATGTCGTTCTCGATGCAGGCGGCGGGTACGACCCATTTCCCCGCGCCGACTGGGTGATCGACATCGTCGACTACTCGCAGCGGCGCCAGGTTGCCGCCGAGCGCTTCTCGGAAGCGACGTGGATCAACCGGGATCTCTGCGACCGTGCGCCGCTGCCGTTTGCCGACAAACAGATCGACTTTGCCATCTGCTCTCACACGCTCGAGGACATCCGCGACCCGATCTGGGTCTGCGCCGAGCTCAGCCGAGTCGCGCGCGCGGGGTATGTCGAGGTCCCATCCCGGCTAGAAGAGCAGTCACGCGCCGTTCACGGCCCCTGGACGGGCTGGAGCCACCATCACTGGCTGATCGACCTGGTCGACGGCGGACTGGAGTTCGTCTTCAAGAGCGCCGTCGTCCACACGCGGGAGGCCGCGCATTTTCCGGCCGGCACTGCGCAGCGGCTGACCCCGGAACAGAAGGTTATTCGTCTCTGGTGGACCGACGAGTTGCGTGCTTCCGAACGCATCTTTCTCGGTCCGGGCGGCATCGACGACTACCTTGCGGACTTCGTCACCCGACACGGGCCGGAAGTCGGCCCGGCACCCCGCCCCGCGACGCCAATCGGAAGGCTCAAGCGGGCGCTGGGCCGCTGACGCGCCGCCGAAGCCCTGGCAATGGCGCCGTTCGGCACGGCGAATGACCGTGGTGGTCCGTCTTTGAAATGACCGGTGTGGCTCCAAGTGTCTGCAAATAAGTAGGTGACAAGTTCACCGTGGTGGCCACCAACGCTTTGGGAACCAGCGAGCCATCTACCTCGAGCAACAGTGTGAGGCCGGCCGCAGTACCGTCGGCTCCGACGCGGGTGAGCGCCAACGCAGGCAAAAATCAGCGGGGATCGCCTGGAGTGCGCCAGCAGCCAACGGCAGCCCGATCACGAGCTACACCGTCACGCCCTACATCGGCACGACGGCGCAAACCTCGACGACGGTGACCGGCACACCGCCCGCCACCACCACGAC
>JACCUS010000008.1 GCA_013811715.1 Nocardioidaceae bacterium | reverse complement strand
ACCGGCGGCTGTCGTACCGTCGTCTTTGCCCTGCGACTTCTCGATCGCCTCGCCGACCATGCTGCGGATGAGCGCCCAGTCCGGGTCGCCCGTGTCGATCTTGGGAGGCACGAACGACACGGTCGAGACCGGCAGGTTCTTCGTCCGCAGGGACAGGTTGACGAAGGTGGCCAGCTCGCTGCCGGGGATCGACGTCGAGATGACCCGCTTGCCGGCCGCGGCGATCGCCCCGAAGCGGGTGATGACCGTCTTGGGGTCGAGCTGCTGCAGCATCGCGCTCATCACGCACTTCTGCCGAGCCATTCGCGAGTAGTCGTCGGAGGTGGCGCGGCTGCGCGCGAACCACAACGTCTCGAAGCCGTCGAGCCGCTGCTCGCCCGGCTCGATCCACCCGGTGATCGGCGCCCCGACACCGCCGATCGGGATGCGTTCGCCGACGTCGATCGTCACCCCACCGACCGCGTCGACGAGGTCCTTGAACCCTCCGAGGTCGATGAGCACGTGGTAGTTGATCGTCAGGCCGGTGATCTCCTCGGCTGCGTCGGTGGTGGCCGCGATCCCTGGTTCGGCCACGCCGGGGAAGAGGTCGGCGTGGTTGGTCGCCCAGGTGTTGACGCTGTTGAGGTAGCAGCCGTCGCAGTCGAAGCCGTCGGGAAACTGCTGGTCCATCACCGAGCCATCGGGGAACGGGACGTTCGCCATGTTGCGTGGCAGCCCAAACAGCACCGTCCGGCCGGTCTTCTCGTCGATGCTCGCTACCGTGATGCTGTCGGGCCTGACGCCTGACCTGTTCGGTCCGGCGTCGCCGCCCAACAACAAGATGTTGAAGCGCCCCCGCTCGGCGGCCGACACCTCGTCTGCGCCGAAGACGGTGGCGATGAAGTCCTTCTGTACGGCGACGAAGTGGCTGGCGAACAGCAGCGCGCCGGACAGGGCGAAGCACAACACGCCGTTGGCGCCGGTCATGACAAGACGATGCCGCCGGCCTAGCCCGAGGGGGTCGGAGATCCGCCAGGCGTCCAACAGCAGATAGGCCCAGCCGACGGCGTACAGGACGAGGCAGACCCTGAGGGTGGTGAGGAACCAGACCTTGGTGAAGACGGTGACCAGCTCGGTGGGCCAGAACAGGCCCAGCGCGGCTACCGCGCCCACGAAGACGAGCGCCACGGCGAAGCAGCGGGTCGCGATCCGGCCGACGCTCCTGTTGCCGGCAACCAACTGGGCGGTCCCGGGCGCCAGCACGGTCATGGCCAGCAGCGTCAACGCCCGGCGGAACCGCACCCGCGCCGCCCCGGCGGATGCTCCCTGGGCTGAGATCGAGGGCAGCGCAAGAGACATGTGGTTCAGTATCACCAGTCACACGAGCCACATTCGTCCCGACCCGCCGATGGGCGTGGAATCCTCGCCGTGCCGCGATCGCCGCCGACTCGAGCAGCGGACCGCGCCGCCGCGCGTCCAGCGGTAACCGCCGTGGTGTCGCCACCGTGGGCGAGGCGGCCGGTACCGTGACCGGATGGCCGACAAGCACAACCCCGACGACCCGGAGTACGACTGGCTCTATGCGAGCCAGGACGATTCGCCGCGCCACGACTCCGGGTCGGACTCCGACCCGGAGGCGACCCAGCTGATCGGCCGATCCGGTCCGGAGGCGGGCCGAGGACGTCCTCGATCTGGCGAGGGCGCCGGCGAACCGACTCGGCCTGTCGATCGCGGCCTGAGCGGGCCGGGGGAGGAGGGGGCCGACCACACGAGGGTGATGGGGACGCAGCCGCGCCCGCCGGACTCCTCCGGAGGGTCTGCGCAGTCCTTCGGCGGTACGTACGATGCACCCGACCGCGACACCGCCCGCCTCGAGACCTCCTCGCAGCCGCCCGGAGGCGGCGGTTATGCCCCACCGCCTGCGCCACGGAAGAGGCGCCGCAACTGGTGGCTGCGCGGCTTCTTGCTGCTGCTCCTGCTCTGGCTGATCTTCTTGATCGCGGTGCCGGTATACGCGTGGACCAAGATCAGCGAGGTCGACGCCGAGCCGGGTGGCGACCGGCCCGACGACACGTCCGGGACGACGTACCTGCTGGTCGGTTCCGACAGCCGCGCCGACCTCAGCGAGGAGGAGCGGGGCGAGCTCGGCACCGGAAACGCCGCCGGCAACCGGACCGACACGATCTTGTTGTTGCACGTCACCGACGGAGGCGGCCCCAACGTCTTGCTCTCGATCCCCCGCGACTCGTTCGTGGAGATCCCGGGGAACGGCCAGAACAAGATCAACGCCGCCTACTCGATCGGGGGCGCGGACCTGCTGGTCGCGACCGTAGAGGCGAACACCGGACTGCACGTCGACAACTACATCGAAATCGGGTTCGGCGGCTTCGTCGACATCGTCGACGCGGTCGGCGGCATCCAGATCTGTCCCGGGCAGGCGATCAAGGATCGCAAGGCGAAGCTGGACGTCGAGAAGGGCTGTCAGGAGGCGGACGGGCAGACCGCCCTCGGCTACTCGCGGTCCCGCGCGTTCCCGCGGGGGGACATCACCCGGGCACTGCACCAGCGTGAGGTGATCGCCGGTGTCGGGCGTAAGGCGGCGTCGTGGCAGACGGTCGTCCTCCCGTGGCGGTACTGGAGCACCAACATGGCGGGTGCGCAGTCTCTGGTCGTCGGCGAGGACGTCGGGCCGCTCGACCTGGCTCGGTTCGCCTGGGCGATGTCCAAGAGCGGCGGCGACGACACGCTGCGCTGCGTGGTCCCCTACTCCACGCTCGGCGCCTCCACCAGCGCTGGATCGGCCGTGCTCTGGGACGAGGCGGCGGCCGAGTCCCTCTTCTCGGCCATCGGCGACGACGACACGTCCTCGATCACCTGCGCCGGCCAGTAGCCGGAGAAACTCGACTTGTCAGGTGGTACTAGTCGTGTTTGCCGCGGGCGCGCACCCGCGCGCGGTCGCGCGCCTTCAGCACCGCTCCGACGGCCTTGGCGGCGACCGGGTTCTTGTC
>JACCUS010000516.1 GCA_013811715.1 Nocardioidaceae bacterium | reverse complement strand
AAGGGCGAGGCGACGCATAAAGGGTCCTATCGGGATGCGCTGGTTGATTTAGCCCAGATGTACCAGCAATCCCCGGCGGTGTCAGTGGAATCGAGAAATCGCCTCGTCCGTGACAATGACGGGCTGCACACGGTTGGCCGGGCGTGGTACGACCACCCCTCTCCGCGATTGCGGGAAGGTTGCGCTGTTAAGGGCGGTTTGACGGCAGGTTTCCCGCATTTCACCGCAGACGAGGCTAGGCCGACTTCGCCTCTTGGCGCAGCCGCTCGTTGAGGCCGCGCCCCAGCAGGGCGACGGTCACCCGGTCGAGCAGGTCGCCGCCGTACCGGGGAACAGGTCCTGGCGCATGCCCGAGGTCAAGGCGCAGCCGCAGGTGGAGCTGCGTCGCCGCAGGACCGAGCTCCGAGAGCACCAGCGTCCACGTCAGGCGCATCGGCGGACGTGCGACGCCACGGCGGGGCTTACGTTCGCGCTCGGACCAGTAGACGAGGTGGCGCGGCGGCTCGATCTGGAGCACCTCGAAGTACGGGGTTCCTTGACCCCAGTCCGGAATCCGGTCACCGACCGAGAGGCCAAGCAGGTGGGGCTGGATCGCTCGCGTGGCCCGCCGTGACCGCGGCACGAACCGCTCGACCGCGCGTGGCATGTACCAGCCGGCGCGCTCCTTACCTAGCTGCTCGACCCACGGCCACACGTCCTCAGGGGCCCCGTCGAGGCGGAGCACCCGGTCCATCACCAGCCCGGCGTCGGGCAGCACGTCGTCCCCGGGAAGCCTCATCGCGCCTTTCCGCGGGCGCGTACGTCGTCCACCACGTCGTCGTCGCGGGCGGTGTGCATGCGACTCGTTCAAGCCGGTGCCGTCCATGGCCCAACGCCGGCGATGCGGTCGACCGTGATGTGGGTGATGAAGCCGGGATCGGGATCGGGGTCGGGCGGGAAACGCACGTCCGGCCCGAGGTAGGTATGCGCGAGGGCTTGGAGTAGCTCGGCCGCGCCACCCTCGGTGATCAGCGCCGTCCCGTAGACGACCAGGTACTCGGTGAGTCCGATAGGGCTGAGCGTCTTGGTCTCGAGAGACAACGCCACCCGGGCGTCGTTGCGGATGTTGCGGATCTTGCGGTGTTCGGGAATGTGCGCGGCGACGATCTGGTCACCGTCGAGGCCGACCCACACGATCGTGACCTGTGGGCGCCCGTCTGGCTCGAGCGTCACCAGGTGGGCGAGGGCATCGGACTCGAGAACTGCACGGGCACTGGCAGGAATCGTGGTCATCGAACCACGATAGCCTCGACCTTTCGGGACAACAGACGGCCGAGACGGCGACGACTCAGTCAGCGGGGCACGCGGACGAGCAGCAGGCCGGGCTCGATCTCGGCGCGAAGTTCGGTGCCCGCCCCGACGGTGTCGCCGTCGAGCTGTCGCGGGGTCGCATGCGCGGCCTTCATCACCACCGACCGGCCGGTGTACCTGTCGAGGCGGTCGTCGGTGCGGCGCCGTCGGGCCAGCACCCGCCACACCACCCCGACCCACCCGTACATCCGGCGCGGCGCGATCACCACGACGTCGAGCAGTCCGTCGTCGATCTCGGCGTCCGGTAGCAGCGGGATGCCGGCCTGCAGGCTGCCGACGTTGCCAATGACCACGGTGCGGGCGCGCCGGCGCACCGGCTCGGCGCCGTCGATGCTGATGTCGACGCGCACCGCGGGGTAACGCAGGTGCCGAGCCGCCGAGACGGCGTACGCCGACCAGCCGATCCGCGCCTTGAGAGCATCAGGGGCGCCGTCCATGATCGCGGCGTCGAGGCCGAGCCCCGCCATCACCACGAAGCGGGTCGGGGCGAGCTTGTCGCCCTCGATCCTGACCACGTCGATCGCCCGGTCCTGACCGCGCAGCACCGTGTCGAGAGCCTGGCCGCGGCTCAACGGAATGCCGAGGTTGCGCGCCAGCAGGTTCCCGGTGCCTACGGGGATCACCCCCACCGGTACTCCGGTGCCGGCCATCTCGCTGCACACCACCCGCACGGTGCCGTCGCCACCTGCCACCACCACGACGTCAGAACCCGCCGCGACCGCGGCCCGCGCCATCGAGCTGCCGGCGTCGTCGATCGTGGTCTCGAACCACAGCGGCTCATCCCAGCCGGCCGCGCGCGTCGCGACCCCTACCCGGGTCTTGAACGTCTCCGGGTCATCGATCTTGATGGGGTTCAGGATCACCGCCAGCGTCTTGAAGTTCTCCGGCATCGTCGACAGCGGCCGCTCGGCCGGCGGTGCGGGGTCGGTACCCGCCACGCCGAAGGCGGCGGACGTGGCGAACACCACCAGTGCCCCGAGCAGCCACCCGCCGAGGACGTCACTCGGGTAGTGAGCACCGACGAAGATGCGGTCCAGGCCCACGAGTACGGCGATCGCGAGCCACACCCCGACGAGCAGCCGGCGCACCAGCGCACGGCGCACATCCCTGGTCGTCAGCGCCACGAGCACGGCCATGCCCGCCGCGATCTCGGCCGCGTGCCCGGAGGGGAACGACCAACCGCCGATCTGTTCCAGCAGGTCCGGCCGCTGCCGGTGCATCAGCCACTTCAGCAGGGCCCAGGCCGGACCGGTGACGAGGACCACCGTCAGGGTCCAGAGGGCTGGCCGGATACGGCGACGCAATGCCAACGAGATGGCCACCCCCAACAGGGCCACCCTGACGACCCACGGCGCGCCAACGACCGCCACGACCCGGAAGAAGTCGGCCCAGCCAGTGTCCGCGACGGCGCCGCTCCAGCTCTCGGTGACCTCGACATCGAACGACAGCAGCGGCCCGAAGTCGGTCGCCACCAACACGGTGATCAGGATCAAGGGAGCGGCGAGGCCGGCAGCGATGAACGCTGCGCGCCGCCCGGCGTGCATGTCAGTCACGAACGGCAAGTTCTCCCATGATCTCCGACCCTTCTCCAACCCGCGCTGGCATGGGTGCGGGCAACATCTTGTCAGGCTCGCAATCGGCGTGCAGATCACGGGCGGCGTGCCGCGGCCCATGCCGATCCCTCCCGACGTTGCCGGCAGCACCCGCAGAGTTTGCCGAAACCGGGTCGTTCCCGGCCGAGCACCTCGATACCCTTGCAGGGTGATCGACCTGCGCACCCTCCGCGACGACCCCGAGATGGCCCGAGAGTCCCAGGGCCGCCGCGGCGCTTCACCGGAGCTCGTCGACCAGATCCTGGCCGCCGACGCGTTGCGTCGCGCGTCGATCGCTGCCTTCGAGCAGCTGCGCTCCGAGCAGAAGACGATGGGCAGGCGGGTCGCGACGGCGCAAGGCGACGAGAAGGTCGCACTGCTGTCCCACACCAAGGAGCTATCGGTCCAGGTCAAGGAGGCCGAGGCCGCACAGGCGCAGGCCGGCGCGACGTACGACGCGCTGATGGCGCAGCTTCCCAATCTCGCGGCGCCCGAGGCCCCGGCCGGTGGCGAGGACGACTACGTCGTGCTCGAGCATGTCGGTGAGCCACGCGACTTCGCGGCCGAGGGCTTCGAGCCGCTCGACCACATCGAGCTCGGCCGGCGGCTCGGGGCCATCGACATCGAGCGCGGCGCGAAGGTCTCCGGCGCCCGGTTCTACTACCTCACCGGAGTGGGCGCCGACCTCGAGCTCGCCTTGGTCAACATGGCGATGGACCAGGCCCGCCAGGCTGGGTTCACCACGATGATCCCGCCGGCGCTGGTCAAGCCCCGGGCGATGGAGGGCACCGGCTTCCTCGGCCAGGCCGCCGACGACGTCTTCCACCTCCCAGCCGAGGACTTCTACCTGGTCGGCACGTCGGAGGTGCCGCTCGCGGCGTACCACTGCGACGAGATCCTCGACGCCGGTTCCCTGCCGCGGCGCTATGTCGCGTTCAGCCCGTGCTACCGCAAGGAGGCGGGCTCCTACGGCAAGGACACCCGCGGCATCTTCCGGGTGCACTGGTTCGACAAGGTCGAGATGTTCACCTACACGACGGTCGAGGAGTCCTTCGCCGAGCACCAGCGGCTACTCGAATGGGAGAAGCAGTGGCTCGGCAAGCTCGAGCTGGCCTACCGCGTCATCGACACCGCAGCCGGCGACCTAGGCCTGTCGGCGGCACGGAAGTTCGACTGCGAGGCATGGATCCCCGGCCAGGGCAAGTACCGCGAGCTCAGCTCGACGTCGAACTGCACCGACTTCCAGGCGCGCAGACTCAACATCCGCGGCCGCTTCGACGACGGCGTCAGGCCGGTCGCCACCCTCAACGGCACGCTGGTCGCGGTGCCCCGCACCATCGTCGCGATTCTGGAGACCCACCAGGGCGCCGACGGCTCGGTCCGGGTGCCGAAGCTGCTGCAGCCCTACCTGCAAGGACGTGAGACGTTGGACCCGATCGCGTGACGCCGCGGCTGCTGGCCCTCGACATCGACGGCACGCTCGTGGACGCGCAGGAGCGGATGTCCGATGCGGTCGTGCGTGCGGTGCACGCTGGTCTCGACGCCGGAGCGCATGTGGTGCTCTCGACCGGGCGGGCGGTGTTCGGCATCACCCGCATCATCGAGCGGCTTGGCCTCACCGGTGGGCACTGCGTCGCCAGCAACGGCGCCGTCACGTTCAGCTATCCACCGACCGCGATCACGTCGGCGTTGACCTTCGACCCCCGGCCCGCTGTCGACATGGTGCTGGCCCACGTGCCCGACGCGTTGGTTGCCGTGGAGGTGATCGGCCGCGGCTACCGGGTGAACCGGCACTTCCCCGCCGACGAGATCACCGGCGAGATGTGGGTCGAGTCCGTCGACGACCTCGTCAAGGAGCCGGTGACCAGGG
>JACCUS010000143.1 GCA_013811715.1 Nocardioidaceae bacterium | reverse complement strand
CGGCCGCGGCCGCGGCCCCAAGCCGGCCCTCACCGTCGACGGGATCGTCGCCGCAGCCACCCAGCTCGCAGACACCGACGGTCTCGACAAGCTGTCCATGCGCAGGGTTGCCGACAGGCTCGGCGTGACCGCGATGTCGCTCTACACGTACGTCCCCGCGAAGGCCGAGCTGCTCGATCTCATGACCGATGCGGCATACGGCGAGATCTCGCTGACCCCACCCGGTCGTACCCGTTGGCGCCGCCGACTCGAGACCATCGCCCGCGACAACCTCGAGCTCTACGCCCGCCACCCCTGGCTCGTCCAGGTCGCGACCAGTCGGCCGCCCCTTGGCCCGCACGTCATGGCGAAGTACGAACATGAGCTCCACGCGGTCGAGCGGCTCGGGCTCACCGATGTAGAGATGGACTCCGTGCTCACTCTCGTGCTCGCCTTCACGCACGCGTCGGCCCGAGGCATGGCCGAGCAGGCGCTGGCCCGGCAACAGACAGGCATCGACGACGAGCAGTGGTGGTCCGCCAACGCACCGCTGCTGGCGAGGATCCTCGACCCCGGGCGCTACCCCACGGCGTCACGCGTCGGCACAGCTGCCGGTGAGCAACACCGCAGTGCGCACAACCCACAGCACGCATTCGAGTTCGGGCTTCAGCGGGTGCTCGACGGTGTTGCCGCGCTGATCAGGACCCGCTGAACTATCCGCCTCTCAGGCGCCTACTACTCCCGCCTCGGGCCCTTGGAGCAGTTGACAGCACGTCAGCTACGCAGGTAGGACGCCCCATTGACGTCGATGATCGTGCCGGTCGAGAACCGCGCCTCCGGCGACGCCAGCCACAGCACGGCCGCGGCGACCTCCTCCGGCCGCGCCACCCGGCCGTACGGCGACTGGTTGCGCACCGCGTCGCCACCTGGTCCGTCGAGGACCCCGCGGGCCATCTCCGTCTCCACGAAACCCGGAGCCACCGTGCCGACGGCGATGCGGTGCGGCGCCAACGCGACAGCCATCGACTGGCCGAACGCGTTCATCCCGGCTTTCGAGGCTCCGTACGCCGGACAGGTCGGCTCGCCTCGAAACGCGCCACGGCTCGAGACATTCACCACTGCCCCTCCGCCGGCGGCGATGAGGTGCGGGATGGCGCAGAATGTGGCGTTCGCGGCCCCCACGAGATTGACCCCGAGCGTCTGCGACCATGCTTCGCGCCAGTCGTCGTAGGACGTCAGCGTCGGCGGGTGGGCGCGGAAGACGCCGGCGTTGTTGACCAGCACGTCCAACCCGCCAAGTCGCTCGGCCGCGGCGTCGACCGCAGACCTCACCCCGTCCGCGTCACCCATGTCGGCCTGCACGACCAGGTGACCCTCCCCCCGCAATGAGGCGACCACTTCCTCGGCCATCCCCTTCGAGCTGCCGTAGTGGACCGCGACCCGGCAGCCGTCCGCGGCGAATGCCACGGCGATCGCTCGTCCGATGCCGCGGGACGCTCCGGTGACCAGAACCCGCCGCGTCACTGCGTCAGCTCTGCGACGCCTGCGACGAGGCGGTCCACGTCGTCGTCGTTCGTGTACGGCGCGAGACCGGCCCGCACCGCACCTTCGTCTCCCAACCCCATCCACCTCGACGCCTCGAGCGCGTAGAAGCTGCTGGCGGGTGCGTTGACCGCCTTCGTCGCCAGGAACTCGTAGACCTCCCGCGGCGTGCAGCCCTCGACCGAGAACAGAGCAGTCGGCGTACGGCGGCCGGGGTGGCCGTGCAGCGTGACCCTCGGGGACTCGCGGAGACCGGCGATGAGGCGCTCGAACAGCACCTCCTCGTGCTGCTCCGCCGCCGCCATCGAGGAGAGGACCCGCTTCCGGCGGCTTGCCTCGCTCGGGACGAAGCCAGCGATGAAGTCGACCGCCGCCACCGTCCCGGCGATCAGCTCATAGGGCAGGGTGCCGAGCTCGAACCTCGCTGGCACCTCATTGCTCGACGGCAGCAGCTTGTCGGGCTCGACCGTCTCGAGCAGCGACGGGTCGGCCACCAGAACCCCATGGTGCGGCCCGAAGAACTTGTACGGCGAGCAGACGAACAAGTCCGCACCGAGCTCGCCAACGTCGACTGCCGCATGGGGAGTGAGGTGGACCCCGTCGACGTACACGAGGGCGCCGACCGCGTGCGCAGCCTGGGCGATCGCCGGGATGTCCGGGCGGGTGCCGAGCAGGTTGGAGGCCGCGGTGACGGCGACGAGCCTGGTCCGCTCGCTCAGCAGGTCGGCCACTGCCGCGACCGGCAGCTCGGCGCTGTCCCGGTCGAATTCGGCCCATCTGACCGTGGCGCCGCAGCTCTGGGCGGCGTGCACCCAAGGCCGGATGTTCGCATCGTGGTCCAGCCGCGTCACCACGACCTCGTCGCCCTCACCCCACTGCTTCGCAAGCGCCCGCGCCACGTCGTACGTCAGCTGTGTCATCGACCGCCCGAAGACGACACCGGACGCAACGCACCCCAGCAGGTCGGCAACGGCGGCGCGCCCGGCGGTCACGACATCCTCGGCGCGCTGCTCGGCGAGCGTCACCGTGCCCTGGTTCGAGAGACCGGAGATCATCGCGTCACCGACCGCCCGGGCCACCTCGGCCGGCACCTGCGACCCACCCGGCCCATCGAAGTAGGCGACACCCTGGCCGAGCGCCGGGAAGGACTCACG
>JACCUS010000136.1 GCA_013811715.1 Nocardioidaceae bacterium | reverse complement strand
TTGTCGTGGGTTCGAGCCCCACCCCCGGAGCGAAGGTCGGGTCGACCGCACAGGGCGGTAGCTCAGTGGTCAGAGCAAGGGACTCATAATCCCCGGGTCGTGGGTTCGATCCCCACCCGCCCTACTAGCAGGTACTTTGCAGTAGCGGAGGATTCAGACAGTCGAGTCATCCGACACAAATCGAACATCCTCAACTTGGTCGCGCCCAACGCTCGGCACGGTGGTCCTAATCGCCGAATAGGGGTTGACCACGATCATGGGGCGAGTCGGCGTCAGAGGCTCACGGTCGTCTGACTGAAGACCGGTGCCGGCGGCTGCTCCATAGTTGACACGTTCGACCGGCCACACACACCACCAACGACCCGACCAAAGAGGAGCGCTGATGATCATCTCATCCGACCGCACTGTTCAGTCTGCGATGAGCGAGGCGGTGTTCGCCGGCTTCGAGGTCCATGAGCTGTCGACCTCTCGGGGAACGGTGCACGCAGTGGTCGGGGGCAGCGGTCCGCCGCTGCTCCTGCTGCACGGCTATCCGCAGTCGCACTTGATGTGGCGCGCTGTCGCCCCGCTGCTCGCCGCCCGATACACGGTCGTCGCCTCGGACCTGGCCGGCTACGGCGCCTCGTTCCGCCCCAATCCGACGCCGGACCACGACCCACACGGCAAGCGATCGATGGCTCTCGACCAGGTCGAAGCAATGGCGGCGCTCGGCTTCGACAGCTTCGCCGTCGCCGGCCATGACCGAGGCGGACGTGTGGCGTACCGGATGGCGCTCGACCATCCCACCCGGGTGCAGAGGCTCGCAGTACTCGACATCGTCCCGACCGGAGAGGTGTGGCGGCGCGCCGACCGACACTTCGCGCGCGGCTACTGGCACTGGGCGTTCCTCGCCCAGCCTGCACCGCTGCCGGAGCGTCTCATCGGCGCCGCCCCGGATGCGTTCTTCGATTTCCACGTCCGTGCTGGCATGGGCCTCGGCGTCGAGTCGACCCGCTATCCCCGCGAGGTCATGGACGCCTACCGGCGGGTGTTCGACGACGAGGGCGCGCTCGAGGCGATGTGCGAGGACTACCGGGCGGGCGCGTCTGTGGACGTCGCCCACGACGACGCCGACCTCGAGGCAGGGCGCCGGATCGATTGCCCCGTCCTCGTGCTGTGGGCGGGGCGCGGTGGACTTCCGCGCTTCTACACCGACGTGGTCGAGGTATGGCGGCCATGGGCGCCCGACGTTCGCGGCGAAGCGGTGGACGCCTCGCACTTCCTGGCTGAGGATCGCCCGGAGGAAATCGCCGACCACCTGCTCGCCTTCCTCGCCGCGTCATGACCGGCTCGTCGACCCCGCCGCAGCACGCCGCCGGCGTGGATGGTCCAGCGGCTTGGCCGACCGGAGTCCTCTCGTCATCGCCGTCCCTCGGCGGTGCGTCCCGTGCCTGCAGCTGACCTTCAGCCCTCGGTCTCCTCCGGCACCTCCGTCGCTTGATCGATGGCGTCAGCTTCGGGCACCTCGTAGCCGCGAGACACCTCGCCCAGGTGTGCTCCTGGCTCGACCTCCTGGGCCTGATCGACGGCGTCCGCCTCCGGGACTTCCGAGTCCGTCGCCGGGGCACGTGCGTCAGGATCGGGCATCACCGGCCGTTCGTCGGCGGGAACCGTCTCGTCGTCGTTCGACATCCTCATACCTCCAGTTCGCCTTGAGTCTCGCCGATGCACACGTTCGACCGGCAACGATCCCGTCCAGTGCAGACGCGGCCGACGCTCGTCGCCGCTCGGAGCCCGTCACGTCGAGCTGCTGGCGCGACGGCGGATCTCGTCGAGCGCGTCGATGTGGTGCTCGATCTCGACGCCCGACATGTCGCGTTGCGCCTGATCGCTCAGCCGGCGGGCACGCTCGGGGTGCGCCAGGAGCGACGTGATGGCGCCGGTCCATGCGGCGACGTCATCGGGCTCGATCAACAGGCCGTTGTGGTCGTCGACGAGGACGGTGTCGAGTCCACCGATCCGAGATGCCACGACGGCTGACCCCGCGGCCATTGCCTCGAGCGCGACGGCGCCGAGCGGTTCGGGCC
>JACCUS010000091.1 GCA_013811715.1 Nocardioidaceae bacterium | reverse complement strand
GCCGGCCCGGGCAAGGTCAGCGGAGATGCGCCAGGGGTGATGCTGCCCAGCACCGAGGCGCGCGCAGCCCCGGTACACGACGGCACCGTTCCAGGCAGGCCGTGAACAGTGAGGAAGCCCAGCAGGGCGAACGCGTAAGCCTCCTTGTCGTCGACGCCCACGCCCAGCTCGGCGATGCTGCGCATCGAACATCCCGGGCTGACAAGGTCGCCGATCCGCCGCGTCAGCCACGAGTTCTGGGCTCCTCCACCGGACACGAACACCGTGTGGAGCCCCTGGCGGCTAACGCCGTCCGCCACAACCCTGGCCGTCAGCTCGGTCACGGTGGCGACCACGTCCTCGGGCGGCAGGAGCGGGTGGCCCACGAGCCGGTCGGCGAGGTACCGCCAGTGGAACGTCTCCTTGCCGGTCGACTTCGGGGGTGGGCGGTTGTAGTAGGGCTCCTCGAGGAGCGAGCCGAGCAGCCCCTCGTGCACCGCACCTCGCGAGGCAAGCCGCCCGTCGGCGTCGAACGGCTCAGCACAAAGCTCGCGGACGGCGGCGTCGATGAGCGCGTTCGCCGGTCCGAGGTCGTACGCCAGCGGGTCGCTGGTTGCTGCAACGGCCGTGAGGTTGGCGATACCGCCGAGGTTGAGAGCACCTCGACGCCCCCCGCCGCCGCTCAACAGCAGCACGTCGAAGATGCTCACCAGGGGGGCACCCTGCCCACCGTTGGCGACGTCGCGACTGCGCAGATCCGACACGACGGGCAGGCCGGTGCGTTCGGCGATCCAGGCGGGCTGACCGAGCTGGAGCGTGCCACGAGCCCGCCCCTCCGCGTCGACCCAGTGGTACATGGTCTGGCCGTGCGAAACGATCAGGTCGGCTCGGCCCCCACACAGTTCTGCGAGGCCGCCTGAAGCCGCGGCAGCGAAGATCTGCCCGAGCTCGGTGTCGAGCCGGCACACATCCTCGTACGACGTCATGGCCGGCGGCATGGCGCCGGCGATGCGTTCGCGCAACGTCTCGGCGTACGACAGCTGAATGGCCCCGAGCGGACGCAGCACGATGGTGTCGCCGTCCATATCGAAGTCGGCGGCCGCCACGTCGATCGCGTCGTACGAGGTGCCGGACATGACACCGATGACTCTCATGTGTCCTCCATCGCGTGCATCAGCTCAGACCACTCGGCATCGACGCTACGAGGCTCGCCTCGGGTGTGCAGCCGATTGGTCAACAGCACGACCACCCGCCGCTGACCGGGCCAGACCGCGAAGCGCGCGCCTGGGAAGCCCGAATGGCCGACGGCCGGCCCCGCCACCCGGAAACCCAACCCCTGCTCGGGAGAACGCCCAGGCCTGACGAACTCAGCCGCTGTCTCGGCGCTCCACGGCCCCTCGGCTGCCAGCGACGACAGCAGCGCGCGTCCGAGGCGCAGCAGATCCGGCGCACTCATGAAGAGCCCGGCATGCCCCGCGACCCCGCCACACGCGTGCCAGCAGTTTCCGTCGTTGGCCTCGCCCACCAGCGTGTGAGTCCGCCAGCCGTCGAACGAGCCGCTCGACAACGGCACCGGGTACGGCGTACCGGTGTCGAGCATGCGGCGTTCGTACCAGTCGCCGGGCGACGTGGCCACGACCCGGTCGACCGATCCGCCGGCGCCACGAGGACGGAACCCGGTCGAGACCATGTCCAGCGGACCGAACAAGACCCGCTCGGCGACCAGGTCGAGCGGCGCCGCGAACTCCCGTGCCACGATCTCGCCGAGCAGCATGAACCCGAGGTCGGAGTAGTGCCAGCCGGCGCGGGGGCGGTAGCGAAGCGGCAGACGCTGAACGCACCGCACCGCGTCGGCGCCGCTCGCCGCGCCGGCGACGTAGGTGGGCCACCACTCCCACAGACCGCCGTGATGCTCGAGCAGATCGCGCACCGTCACGGTCTCCTTGCCCGCGCCAGTGAACTCGCTGAACCAGCGACGCACCGGGGTGTCCAGCCGCAGCCGCCCCTCGTCGACCAGGCTCATCACCAGTGCGGTCGTCACCGCCACCTTCGTCACCGACCCGACGTCGAAGACGGGCACCTCCGGCAACGGCCGGGGATCTGTCGGAGACCCCTCGTCGTCCAGCACCCGGGCATGGCCATGGCTCACCGTCATCGGCTCGGCGCCGTCCTCGCTGATCCCGACGACGACCGCCGAGGGGCCAGCGTCCTCGGCTGATCGGGAGAACAGCCGCGCGGACACCTGTTCGACGGCGTACCGTGTCGACTCGCGCATCACGAAGACCAGCCTCGTCAATAAGTTTCGCCTTTACAACGACGTTCGTTGAAAGATAACGTCCGAAACGATAGCGTCAAGTGGGGCCGCTTCGGTGAAAGGGACTCGTCATGGCCAGAAAGCACCACCTTCGACAGCTCGGCGTCCTCACGGTTACCGCCGTGCTTGCGCTGACCGCTTGCAACCCCTCGTCAGACACCGAAGGCAGTAGTGCGGGTGAGCCGTTGATCGTCGCCAGAACGGGTGACATCGACGGCCGCGACCCGGCGGTCGCCACCGCATTCCAGACTGTCCAGACACTCGATCTCGTCTATGACACGCTGATCGACACCACCGATGCGGGAGACCTGGAGCCTTCGCTGGCGACGAAGTGGGACGTCAGCGAGGACGGCCAGACCGTTACCCTGACGCTGCGCGAGGGCGTGACGTTCCACAACGGCGCCGACTTCACCGCGGCCGACGCGAAGGCGACGATCGATCGCGTGATGGACCCTGACGTCGGGTCGGTGGTCGCGTCGAACCTGGTCAACGTCTCCGAGGTGCGCGCCGAGGGCGACACCACGCTCGTGTTCGAACTCAAGCAGCCCGACACGGCGCTGCTGCGTGTGCTTGCCTCCACCGGCACCGCCATCCTCGACGAGAAGGACATCTCAGCCGACCGTGTGGGCCGAGAGGTGAACGGCACCGGCGCGTTCCGGTGGGGCTCGTGGGATCAGGGCCAGCAGGTGACACTCGAGGCCAACGAGGACTACTGGGGCGATGTGCCCGAGTTCGAGACGGTCGAGCTGCGCGTCATCCCGGACGAGTCGTCCATCCTGTCGGGGATGAACGCGGGCAGCTTCGACCTGGGCATCGTGTCCGACCCGAGCGTCGCTCAGCAGGTCGACACCGAGGCCATGCAGCTGCTGTCACAGCCGACGCTGTCCTACCACGCCCTGATGCTGAACGGCCGACGCGGACCGCTGACCAAGCTGCCGGTGCGTCAGGCCATCGCCTGCGCACTCGACCGGCAGCAGGTCGTCAAGACGGCGTACTTCGGGCAGGCCGAGGTCACCGGACCGATCACCAGCCCGGGCTATGAGTACGACGACACCGAGGGCCTGCCCTGCGACCCACCCGACCTCGACGCGGCGGAGGACCTGCTCGCCGATGCCGGCTACCCCGACGGGTTCACCCTGGAGACCATCGTGATGGTCGGCGAGTACGCCACCGCGACCAACGTCGCCCAGTCCGTCCAAGGCCAGCTCGACCAGATCGGCGTGGAGCTCGATCTTCAAGAACAGCAGACCAACGTGTACGTCGACAACTGGCTGGAGGCCGACTACGACGCTGCCGTCGCACTCAACGGAGGGAGCACGGACCCGTATCTGATGTACGGCCGCTACTACACGAGCGACGCCTCGCTCACCAAGCCGGCCGGTCTGACCGACGCGGGGCTCGACCGGCTGCTGACGCAGGCCAACTCCACCACGGACGAGGCGCTGCGCCAACAACTGTTCGGTGACCTTCAGCAGCGGCTGCTCGAGCTGTCGCCGTGGGTCTGGCTGCAGCAGAACCAGTCCTACTATCTGGTGGGTCCGGACGTCGCCGGTTTCAAGGCGCTCCCCACCGAGTCGTTGGAGTATCTCACGACGGCCACCTGGGAGGACGCTGGATGAGCTGGCGCTACCTCGCCACGCGCCTCGCGGGGACGTTGGGGACGCTGGCAGGGGTGGCGGTGCTGGTGTTCGTGGTGCTGAGAGCGTTGCCCGGCGACGCCATCACCGCCAAGCTTGGCACCGAGACGGGGGTGCTGACGCCCGACCAACTGGGCGCCCTCGAGCGTTACTACGGGATCGACCTGCCCGTCTGGCAGCAGTTCACCAGCTGGATGGGCAGCGTATTGACCGGGAACCTCGGAGTCTCGGCCAGCTCCGGCGTGTCGGTCGCTGAGCTGATCGTCGCCGCCCTGCCCGTGACGGTCGAGCTCGCCGTGCTGGCGATCCTCATCTCGACGCCGGTGGGCGTCGCGCTCGGCGTGCTGGCCGCGTCTCGTCCAGGCGCGGCGCGCGACGTGGGGGTGCAGTCACTCGGGCTGGTCGGCCTGGCAATCCCCGAGTTCGTGATCGCGTCGGTGGCGGTGGCCGCCCTCGCGTCGGCGTTCTCCTACTTCCCCGACCCGGGCTCGTATGTCCCGCTGTCGGAGTCGGTGTCGGGCAACCTGAGTCAGATGCTGTACCCGGCTCTGGTGCTCTCGGTGGGACTGGTGGCGACGATCATGCGCACGACGCGATCGGCGTACCTGGAGGCGCAGAGCACCGACTTCGTGCGCACCGCGCAGGGGAAGGGTCTCTCGCCCACCCGGATAAGGCTGCGCCATGTCCTGCACAACGCGTCGATCCCGATCGTGACGATCGTCGGGATCCAGTTCGGCTACCTGCTGGGCGGCACGGTGATCATCGAGCAGATATTCGCGCTGCCTGGCCTCGGCCGGCTGCTGCTGACCGGCATCTTGGAGCAGGACTACGCCGTGGTGCAGAGCACCGTGCTCCTTGTCGCGGTGGCTTTCGTGCTCGTCAACCTGTTCGTCGACCTCACGTATCGGGCGCTGGACCCCAGAGCGCGGCTTCGATGAGCAGCTCTTCCGACTTTCCCACACCGGGTGCTCCGCCGGTCGCACACGTCGACGCCGGCGCCGCCCCTGGTGGGCTTCGCGACTTCGTCCGCGGTGTGTGGCGGGACCGCAACGGCCGGATCGGCCTGCTCGTGACCGCGGTGCTTGCTGCGCTGGCGCTGCTGGCCGTGGTCGGCGCCGCCCCGTACGACCCGAT